>JBAPYD010000645.1:0-2534 GCA_049284555.1 Chromatiaceae bacterium
CGAGGCCAGGAGCCGCTGCTCCCGGGCGTGCTGGGCGAAGGTGAAGATATCGTCCCTGCTGTGGCTGCCGGAGACCACCTCCAGACCCCCGCCGCCCAGCTCGCGGAGCTCGCCCAGGAGTCGCAGCAGCCGGGTGCGCGTCAACTTGTACCGTGCCGGGTGGGCGAGCACCGCTTGACCACCGGCGGCGCGGATCCAACCCACCGCGGACTCGAGGCTCGCCCAGTCGCCGGGGACATGGCCCGGCTTGCCGTTGACCAGAAAGTGCTTGAACACCGCCCGCTCGTCCGCGGCGAGGCGCCGTTGCACGAGGAAACGGGCGAAATGGGTACGCCCCACGAGGCGCCCCTTGGAGAGGGCCTTGGCCCCCGCGTACGCACCCTCGATGCCCGCCTTGGCGAGGCGCCGGCCGATCTCCTCCGCCCGCCACCCGCGGAACTCCAGGAGACTCGCGAGGCCGCGCTGCAACGCTGGGTGATCGGGGTCGATCCGCAGCCCGACGACGTGGATGGTACGCCCACCCCAGGTCACGGAGATCTCGACCCCGGGGATCAGAAGCATGCCCTTTCCTGCTGCGGCCGCACCGGCCTCCTGAAGCCCGTCGGTGGTGTCGTGGTCCGTCAAGGCCAGCACCTCCACCCCGGCCGCAACGGCATGATCGACGAGGGCGCTGGGCGTCAGTGTGCCGTCCGAGGCGGTCGAGTGGGTATGGAGGTCTGGGCTCGTACGCATGATCGCATTCTACCAGGATGGGATATCCCGTCCTCCAAGACGACACCCGGGCCGGATTGCTATCATCCGACCATGATTCCTCCGGTCGACATCCACTACGTAGCGCAGGAGCTCCAACGCCTCGGGGAGGAGGTGCGACGTTCGGCCGAGGACTCTCCGCAGAGCCTGGAGCCTCACCCGGAGGTCCTCATCGATGGGCTGGCGGCACTCCTCGACGTCCTCGCCGGCGCGGAGTCTTCGGGCGGCATCGATTCCGCTTCAAGCCTCCGCAGGCAGATGCCGGTGGAGCCCGACGGCCTACTCACCCACGGGCTGGATCTCCTCTCCCAGCTTGCCGGCCAGGCGGCGCGCCTCAATCAACCCCAGACGGCCAAGGCCATCGAGGGACTCGCCCTCCCCCTGGCCTGCTGGATGATGCGGCTCGGTGCCGAGCTCGTTCACCCCGAGCCCGTGGTCAACGCGGCCGCGGCGCTGGCCAACAGCCTGCGGGAGCCCGACGATCTCGCAGCCCTCTATGGTCTGATGAGCGAGGTGGTGAACGGGATGAGTCCCCTGCGCGCCCAGGAGGCGGAGGAGGACAGGCGGGGCCGCACGGTGAACCGGCCCTGGCGGGTGCTGCTCCTCAACCGGGCCATTGTGGCAACCCGAAGCCATCGCACGCCCCTGATGATGGAGGCGTTCCAGGCGGTGTGCGAGCATCTACCGGAGGACGCGCCCGCGTTCTTCCGGGAGGGCTTGGGCCAGATGGAGGCGCTCAACTACCCCCAGCCGGTCCGCGATCTCATGGATCGCTACTACAGCCTCTGGTGCACGGGACAGCGGCTTCACTGACACACGGGATCCGCGGATCCACCAGTCAATCCCTCCAGGGAGCGCCTCGCCCGGGTCCCGCGGGCCAGTCCACGAAAACCCTCGAGCGGCGAGGAAAAATCCTGAATCTCAGTCTAAAATTACGGTGTAACCGTATTCAGGAGGGGCCGATTTCTCTGCCGTGAACAAGCGCCGTATCGCCATCGGTGTGGGTCTCGCGATTCTGATCGGAGCCTGGATGCTCCGGGACGGGGAGGAGACGCCCGCGCCCGATAAAAGCGTGCAACCGCGCGACATCCCCACCGCTCGACAACCCCAAGCCCCCGACTGGCGATCCCCCGCACCGGCGGAGCGATCCCCTCTCGGACCCGCTGACCAGGGCTTTGGCGGGTACGCAGGCCCCTATGGCCGGGGTTACGGTGGTTACACCGGGTCCTCCGGCCAAGGTTTCGGCGGTTATGCCGGGCGCTATGACCCGCGTCCTGGCGACAGCTACCCTCAGGAGGAGACTTATCGGTTCAGACCCTTGGGGGAACGCGAGCGTCGACGGATCGAGGAGCGGGCACGGGCCCCTTATGGCTCATCCTACCCCTATCCGTCGGCGGGCGATCACTTGCAGCCCCGGCGGCAGCCCGGCACCGGCTCACCCCCCACTTACGGCGTCGACCCGATGAGCCGAGATCCCTGGATGCAGGACTGGCGCGACCAAGGCTGGGGAACCGAGGGTTACGGGTTCAGGCAGCCAGAGCCGGCACGCCAGACCCTTGACCGTTGGCAGGATCTCTACGGGAGTCCGCCCAGGGGGAGCGAGTGGCCACCGTCGGAGCCCGGAATCCTTCAGGAGCCCAGCCAGTGGGGCGCCATCCCACCCGATCGCGAGCCCCCCTCCCACCGTATGTACCCCTCTTTGGACCTGCATCGGGACCGTCGGCTCACTGCCCGGTAGATCAGGGTCGTCGGCTCGAACCCCTCTCACCGGACCGAGCCAGGCC
>JBAPYD010000646.1:0-1685 GCA_049284555.1 Chromatiaceae bacterium
GTCCGCGGCATCCCGATGATGTCGATGAAGAGCGAGGCGGCTCCGCCCTTCTCCGGCAGCTTCCCTTCCAGAACCCGCACCTGATAGCTCAGGTCTTCGCCCTCGAGCTTGGGGTCCTGAAGCACCACCACGGCGTCCTCCATGTCCCTGTGCTCCAGGAAGGATAGCGTCGCATTGGGTGGATCCAGGAGGAAGCTCTGGCTGCCCTCGCCCCAGAAGGGCACGAAACGCGCCGTGGTCATGTGCCCCGCGATGCGCTCGGGCCGGTCCGAGAACAGGATGGTCACCGGGTTAACCCCCTTCAGGGTTAGGCGCCCGTCCTTGTGGGTGATGGAACGGGCGTTCTGCACGAAGAGAAAGTCGGCCTTCTCCGCCTTTTCTTCCTCAGCGGCCTGGACGGCCTTGATGCCAAGAACCCAAGGGGCCAGGGTGGCAGCGGCGAGGAGGTCTCGTCTGGTGGTCATCTAGGGTCTCCGGAACAGTTCAGCCAAATTGACCGGTTGAGGGATGGGGGTCTCTCTGTCCGACCCCTTCGATTGAAGGTTTCGTCCCGCGGCGAGCGAAACTAATCAATGCCTTCCGCGCCGTGCGGGCCTATCGGTACGGGCCCGGCCCGCTGCTGCATCCGGCTTGCCCCATCCACCACGGCATGCGCATGTTAGGGCTCGGCCCCGGCCTTCGCTTGACATCTCGCGACAAGTGCCGGAAGTCCCCCGGTCCCGCCTCGGGAACGGTCTCATTTGCTCGCCGGCCGCTCCCCCAGCAGGGACCCGTCGGGGCCCTCGCGCCGGCCGTAGTAGTCGAACTTGCCGCCGTGGAACTCCTTGGTTGTTGCGGCCAGATCGCCCTGGTAGCGGGGATCCTGCGGCCGCTCATGGCTGTTGATAAAGGCTGCGAGGTCCCAGGACTCCTGATCGCTCAGCGACTCGTTCAACCCGAGGGGCATGTTGTGCTTGATGAAGGCCGCGGCCGTATCGATCCTGTGCATGCCGGCCCCCCAGTTGAAGGACTCGGCGCCCCACAGGGACGGGAATAGCGTGCGTCCGTCCGGGAGTGCGACGCCGGCACCGCCCTCACCATGGCAGAGGGCGCATTTGGCGGCATAGACCGCCGCGCCGCGTTCCGGATCGAAGCCCTGGTCCGTCTCGTTCAGTCGGGGGAAGCCGCGCCCGGGCATGGTGTCATCGCCGGTCGGCGCGCCCTTCGCCAGCCAGTAGCTGTAGGCGACCAGGGAGACCATGGCGGTGCTGTCCGCCGCGGGCGGGCGCCCGGCCGCGGAGGCCTGGGCGTTCATGGAATATTCGAAACAGCCTTGAACGCGCTCGATATAGGTGTTGACCTTCTTGTTCTTGGTGCGATAGGCGGGATAGGCGACCCAGGCCGCCCATAGGGGCGCGGAGGCGGCCAGGCGTCCCCCATCGAGGTGACAGTTCCCGCAGGCCTGGCCGTTGCCCACGTACTCGGAAGACACCGGATGCGCGTTGGTGTCGGCGAAGATGGCCTCGCCCTCGCGAATAACGTCCCCAAAGACCCCGTCCGGAACGGCATCCCGCTCGGGTGGCTGAAAGTACCCCTCGGGTCCCGTCGCACGACCCGCGGGCGGGGCACCATGGTCCGGCACCACGCCGGGCCGGACCTCGGTCGCGGACGCCCGGGCCTCTTCCGTGGCGGCCGGTGCTTTGCCC
>JBAPYD010000647.1:0-3156 GCA_049284555.1 Chromatiaceae bacterium
TCCCGGGCCAGGGCCCAGAGGATCAGGGCGCTGGCGGTGCCCTCTGCCCGCAGCACGCGCAGGATCCGCTGGGTGCGGACCCGGTCGGCGGCGAGGGCCGCATCGGTGAGGGCGAACAGGTCGAATCGGGCGCTGTCCGCCAGGTTTCCCAGCAAGTCCTCGAGGGCCAGGGGCCCGGGCTCCCGCAGGAGGCGCAGCTTCTCGACCTCCTGAGCGGCGGCCAGCAGGTTCCCCTCGGAGCGCTCGGCGAGGAGCTCCGCAACCCCGGGACCGGGCTGCAGACCGAGGGCACCGAGCCGCTCCCCGATCCAATGGGTGAGCTCCCGCCCCTTGAGGGGCCAAACCTGGATGATGGCCCCCGTCGCATCCACCGCCTTGGACCACTGGGTCTCCAGCTCCTTGCGGTCGAGGGCGGGGGCAACAATCAGGAGCAGGTTGTCGGGACAGGGCCGGGCACAGTAGGCACGGATCGCGTCCCCACCGACCTTGCCGAGTCTTGGGGTCAGGATCCGAAGATCGATGAGCTTACGGGTCGCAAAGAGGGACAGGGCGGAGGCGGCCGCGTCCAGGGCCCCCCAGTCGAAGCTGGCATCCGCGTCCAGCACCTCCCGCTCCTGGAAGCCCTGGGCCCGGCCCTGCTCCCGCACCAGGCGGGCCGCCTCGCCGAGCTGGTAGGGCTCGTCGCCGCAGACGAGATAGAGGGGGGCGAGCCCCCGGGGGAGCTGGGCCGCCAGCTGATTGAAGCGCAGGCGCACGGGCTCGCCGGATCAGGTGAGCACGGCCCGCAGGCGCATCAGGATGCGGTCGGCGGCATCGGTCGCGAAGTCCTCGTAGATCAGCTCCTCCTCGAGCTGCTTGCCGAGGACCTCCACATCCGGATTGTCGAAGGTGCGCACCAGTTCCAGGGTCTGGGGCGGCAACCGCTCCTTGCCGGCCTTGTCGACGGCGTCGAAGCGGACCAGATAATGGAGCTCATAGGCCAGAACCTTCCCGCTGGAGTCCACCGCGGCGACCCGGGAGAACCGGTTCTCCGAGAGGATGCGCAGCAGCAGCCTGGCGGGGGCGGGGCTGGCTGCCAGCTGCGCGGCACCGCCGGCGAACTGGTCCTCGATGGCGCGCCGCACCGGGGAGCCCGGCGACGCCTGGATATACATGGGTGCGAGATCGGCAGGGATCTCCACCGCCCCACGCAGATGGAAGCCGCAACCCCCGAGGGTCACCAGGATGGAGGCCAGGACTAACCCTGGCCAGAACCGGGGCCGCTCAGAGACCCGCCAGGTCCTGCCCACCCTGTCCTCGCCGCGCGCGATCCGGGCCACGGGTCCTAGCCCGCCACCACGTTGACGAGCTTGCCCGGGACCACGATGACCTTGCGTACCGTCAGACCCTCCGTGAAGCGCTGAGCCGCGGGGCTTTCGAGGGTGGCGGATTCCACCTGGGCCGGGTCCGCCCCGGCGGGGACCTGGACCTTTCCCCGCACCTTGCCGTTGACCTGAACCACGTACTCGATCGTCTCCTGGCGCAAGGCGGCCTCGTCCACCGCCGGCCAGGGGGCCTCGAGGATGTCGCCCCCGAAGCCGAGCTCGCGCCACAGATGGTGGGTGACGTGGGGGGCGATGGGCCCCAGAAGCCGCAGACAGATGCTCAGGCCCTCCCGGAGCACGGCCGCCGCGGGGGGGCTGTCGTCGAGGCGGTAGAGCGCGTTGACCATCGTCATGCAGGCCGAGACCACGGTGTTGAACTGCTGGCGCTCGTAGTCGAACAGGGCCTTCTTGAGGGTGCCGTGGACCTCCCGCCGGGCCGAGGCCGCCCCCTCATCCAGGTCCCCGGGCTCGGCCGCGCCCCGGATCTGCCCCGCCTTTCCCACCGCCAGGGTCCAGAGCCGCTTGAGGAATCGGTAGGCCCCCTCCACCCCCTCGTCGTTCCACTCCAGGGACTGGTCCGGAGGGGAGGTGAACATGGTGTAGAGGCGGACCGTATCGGCCCCGTAGCGCCCGATCAGGGTCTCCGGGTCCACCCCGTTGTTCTTGGACTTGGACATCTTCTCGATGCCCCCGAAGCTCACCGGCTGGCCGTCCGACTTGAGGACGGCGCCCAGGAGCTTGCCTCTCTCGTCGCGCGTGACCTCCACGTCCGCGGGGTTGAACCACTCCTTGCGGCCCTCGGCATCCTCCCGGTACCAGGTCTCCGCCACCACCATCCCCTGGGTGAGAAGACGCGTGAAGGGCTCGTCGCAGTCCACCAGGCCCTCGTCCCGCATCAGCTTGTGGAAGAAGCGGGCATAGAGCAGGTGAAGGACGGCGTGCTCGATGCCGCCGACGTACTGGTCGACCGGCAGCCAATAGCGGGCGCGCTCGTCGAGCATCGCGTCGGCACAGTCGGGGGAGCAGAACCGGGCGTAGTACCAGCTGGACTCGAAAAAGGTATCGAAGGTGTCCGTCTCTCGAGTCTCGCCGTTGGCGAGACTCGAGAAGGAGTCCATCTTCTTCAGCGGGGAGCCGGAGCCGTCGACGATGACGTCCTCGGGCAGCAGGACCGGGAGGTCGGCCTCCGGGCGCACGCCGCCATCGGCGGTTCGCACCACGGGGATGGGGCAGCCCCAGTACCGCTGGCGGGAGACGCCCCAGTCACGCAGCCTGAAGTTCACCCGTTTCTCGCCCCGCCCGCGCTCGGCGAGCCAGTCGGCGATGGCGTCGAAGGCCTGCTCGGAGGTGAGGCCGTCGAAGGGGCCAGAGTTACGAAGGACACCCTTCTCCACGTAGGCGCCGCTCTCGATCCCGCAAGGACCGCCGTCGGCGGAGTAGATGACCTGACGCCTGGGGATGCCGTATCGCTCGGCAAACTCCCAATCCCGCTGGTCATGGGCGGGCACGGCCATGACCGCGCCGGTCCCATAGCCCATGAGGACGAAGTTGGCGGCAAAGATGGGCACCGGCTCGCCGCTGACCGGATGGATGGCGTCCAGCCCGATTGGATGGCCCTTCTTCTCCATGGTCTCGATCTCGGCCTCGGACACGCCGCCCCGGCGGCACGCGTCGATGAAGGCGGCGACGGCGGGGTCCGACTCGGCTGCCCGGTGGGCCAGGGGGTGCTCCGCCGCCACCGCCACGTAGGTCACCCCCATCAGGGTGTCGGGGCGGGTGGTGTAGATCTCCA
>JBAPYD010000648.1:0-2890 GCA_049284555.1 Chromatiaceae bacterium
CTGGGTGCGGCCGTTTTGATCGCGCTGCTGAGGCTGGTCCTCGGCCCCAAGGCGCCCGACCGGGTGGTGGCGTCCGACACCCTCTCGGTGATCACCACCATCGGAATCGCGGGTCTGGCCCTGGTCCTCGGCAATCCGCTCTATCTGGACGTGGCCCTGGTCTTCGGCGTCCTGGCCTTCGTGGCCGTTGTCGCCATCGCCCGGGCCATCGAGGGCAACCGCGCACAAGGGGGCATCAATGAGACTCGCCGGTGACATCCTGCTCCTGATCGGCGCGGGCTTCGCCTTCCTGGGGGCCCTGGGCATCCTGCGCATGCCCGATGTCTACAACCGCATCCAGGCCGGCACCAAGGCGGTGACCCTGGGGGCGCTGGCCTTCCTGGTCGGGATCGGTCTGCTGGAGCCCGGATGGTGGGCCAAGCTGGTCTGCATCGGCGGGTTTGTCCTGTTCACCAGCCCCGTGTCCTCCTCCGCCATTGCCCGGGCCCTGTACATCTCCGGGGTCAGACCCTGGCGCGCCCCCGCGGCGGCCGGCGAGTCGGGGGGCTGAGCGCATGCTGACCTGGGTCGCTCTGGTCGTCGTGGTGCTGATGCTGGTCTCGGCGGTCGCCGTGCTGGTGCTGGAGAGCTTCGTGGCCGCCGTGGCCGCCACCTCGGTGGTGGGCCTTGGCCTCTCCGTTCTTTATGTGATGCTCCAGGCCCCCGACGTGGCCCTCACCGAGGCCGCGGTGGGCGCGGGGCTGTCCGGGGTCATCCTGGCCCTGGCCCTGCGCCGCCTGGGGCTGTGGTACCTGGAGGAGGGGGACCGCGGCGCCGCCCATCCCCTGGTACCGACCTCCCGGCCGGCCGGGCAGGAGGGTGACAACCGTGCGTAACGTCGCCTCGCTGCTCTTCGCTGGCGGGCTCGCGTTTCTGTTGCTCGCCCTGGGGGCCCAGCTCGCCTTCGGTGACCCGGCCATGCGCGTCGGCGCCGAGTATCTGCACGTCGCCGGGCCAGAGCTGGGTGCCGCCAATCTGGTGACCGCGATCCTGGCGGGCTATCGCGGCTTCGACACCCTAGGGGAGGTCTCGATCCTCTTCGCCGCGGCCACTGCCGCCGGCCTCGTGCTCGGCCATCGACGCGCGGATGCCCCCCGGGATCCGCCGGGCGGCCTGATCCTGAGGGCGGGGGCCGACCTGCTGTTCCCGCTGCTGGTGGTGGTCGGGATCTATATCGTGGTCCACGGCCATTTGACGCCCGGTGGGGGGTTCCAGGGGGGCGTGGTCCTCGCCGCGGCCTTTTTCGTGGCCGTCCTGGCCGATCCCTCCCGCACCCTGGACCATGCCGCGATCTCCTGGATCGAGGGGCTGGCGGGGGCCGGCTTCATCCTGATCGGTCTCTGGGCCCTGCTGGAGGATGGCCACTTTCTGGCCCCATTGCTGGGAACCGGGACCATGGGTCAGCTCGTATCCGCCGGCACCCTGCCACTCCTGTCGGTCGCCATCGGCCTCAAGGTGGGGGCGGAGCTGGCGGGGCTGATGGCCCACCTCTCGGATACCGAGGCACGCGACCAATGAACGCGCTCCATGCGGTGATCAACCTGGAGACCCTGGTCTATGTCGGTGCCATCGGGCTGGTGGCGATCGGTGGTCTGGGCCTGGTGCTGAGCAACCATCTGTTTCGGATGCTGCTGGCCCTGGGCATGGCCGAGTCGGGGGCCAATCTGCTCCTGATCCTCACCGGATACCGGGGCGACGCCACGGCCCCGATCATCGGCTACGGACCCGTCGGGGCGTCCATGGTCGATCCCCTGCCCCAGGTGCTCGTGCTGACCGCCATCGTTATCGGGGTCGGCGTGCAGGCCATGGCGGTGTCCATGCTGGTGCGGGTCTACCGCGCCTACGGGACCCTGGACATCCGGGAGCTGCGCAGGCGGATGGAGCTGGAGGTCTCCGCCGCGGCGGGGATTGCGGTCCCCACGAGCGACGAGGCCCCCGCGGGCGAGCGTCCCCTGCCGCCCGTGCCGGCCTACCGGCGGGGCTACCGTCACGTCGGGCCTGGGGAGTCCTGAGCATGAACCACCTCGTGCTTCCGGTGGTGCTGCCCCTGCTTGCCGCCTTCCTGATGCAGCCCCTGGCCCGGGTGTCGCGTCTGGCGGCCCGGGCGCTGGGCCCCGTCGTTCTGGTTCTCTGTGCCCTCATCATCGTGCGGCTCTGGCTCAACTACGGCGGCGCGCCGTTCATGGTGGCCATCGGCGACTTCGCCCCGCCCCTCGGCATCGTGTTCTACGCCGATCATCTGGCGCTCATCTTCGCCTTGGCGGTTCCGCTCTTCACCCTGCTGTTCTGGCCCGGCCTCGGCGATCGGGACTCGGATCCCGGTCACGGCGCCCGGCGCGATGCCCTGGTACTGCTCCTGGCGGCAGCGGGCACGGGTCTCGCGCTGTCCGGGGATCTGTTCAACATCTACGTGTTCTACGAGCTGGCCGCCGTCGCGTCCTTCGGTCTCGCGTCCCTCTCCGGTACCTCCCGGGCCCTGGTCGCGACCCTGCGCTACCTATTGATCAGCGCCTTCGGCTCGGTGCTGTCGCTGGTGGGCATCGCGATCCTGTATATAGAGACCGGGACCCTGAACCTGGCCGATCTGGCACGGGTGGCGCCCCACACCTTGGAGGGGCCCCTGGGCCTGGCCTCCTTCGCCCTGATGGTGATCGGCTTCGGGGTCAAGGCCGAGCTGTTCCCCCTCAATGCCTGGGTGCCGGAGGTCTATGCGACGGCCCCGGCCCGGGTATCGGCGCTGCTGGCCGGTCTGGTGTCGAAGCTCGCGGCCCTGGTGGTGCTGCGCCTCCTGGTCCTGGTCTTCCATCAGCCGGAGGCGTCCCAGCTGCTTCTGGTGCTCGGGGTGCTGACC
>JBAPYD010000649.1:0-2087 GCA_049284555.1 Chromatiaceae bacterium
TCACGGAGCTGCGCCGGCTCGGGAGCGGGGACTGGAGGGACTTCGCCATCCTAGCCCGCACCCGTGCGGCCCTCGGTCCGATACGGGCCCTGTGCGAGGCGGCCGGGGTCCCCGTCGCCTGGAGGGAAGAGCTGCCGCCTCTCCACCGGGTGCGGGAGGTCGCGGCCTTTCTGGACCGGCTGAAGGGGCTGGGACAGGGGGAATCGACCGCGCGGGATCTCCTGGGGACCCAGGAGCAGGGCGCGGCATCCATGGACTGGGGCGGTCCCTGGGGGCGCGTCGTCCGGGACCTGATCCGTGCCTGGTCCGACGAGGCAGGCGATGCCGCGGCGCCCGCCCCCCGGATCCTGGAGTTCTGCTACGAGACGCTGGCGGAGCAGCGTCGGGAGCACAGCCTCGGGGATGGCGTTCTGCTCGCCACCCTGCACGGGGCCAAGGGGCTGGAGTTCCCCCATGTCCTTATCGCCGATGGAGGACGGAGGCCGGGGGCATGGGGCGAGGAGGAGCGACGGCTCTTCTACGTGGGCATGACGCGTGCCCGCGAAACGCTGACGCTTGGCCGGCTCGACGATGGGTCCACGACCTGGGCCGGCGAGATCGCGGGTGACTGGCTGCTTCGTCTTCGGCCGAGCCTGGAGCCGCCGCCGCCCGAGGTCATGGGTCGACGTTACAGGCTACTGGGCCCCGCGGACCTGGATCTCGGTTACGCGGGGCGTCTGCCCCCGGGGCATCCCATTCACGCGCGCATCGCCGCCCTCGATACGGGGGACCCCCTGTGGGCAAGGGCCCAAGGCGGGCGGGTCCTGCTCGCTGACGGACGGGGAGGGCCACCCGTTGCGCGCTTGTCCCGACACGCGTCCACCGAGTGGCTACCGCGGTTGCAGAAGGTCGAGACCATCCGGGTCGCGGCCCTGATCCGTCGCTACCGGGAGGACGGTGACCCCGCGCTTCGCGAGCGCTACCGCGTGGACGCCTGGGAGGTGCCGCTCGTGGAGGTCCGGACCTCGGATTGAGGGCCCACAGGGGAAGCCCTGATTCATCGCGCGTCCCCTGTGGGCCGCGGACGGCGAGCTGATCCAATGCCTGGATGGCAAAGGATCGGCATCTCCTCGGGTGCCGGTGCCCCGTCCATCGAGCGTCCCGACGGCTAGTCGGGGCTGCGCTCGGCCGGTGCACCCGTCACCGCGGACTTTGCCTTCTCCCAGCTCTGTCGGGTGAATGACTTGGTGGCTTCCCACGCCGACCGGGAATCCTCCTTGGCCTTGCGCCAGGTCTCCTTGTCCGTTGTCTCATCCCACACCCGGACGGATCCGTCCCGGGTCTTCCCCCAGGCCTCCCGGGAGGTTTCAGAGGCCTCGTCCCAGGCGTTTCGCGAGTCCTCCTTGACCTGGTTCCACAACGCCCTGGGAGAGTCGAGGGGTGCGTCTCCCCGTGGCCCCTCGGGTGCCGGTTGGGGGAGCTCATCGACACCGTGCACCGGGGCGGCGAGGGCGAGCGTCAAGGCCAACGCGATGCTTGGGGCTCCTCGCGCGGGGCTTGGATGGCGGTTCATATCGGACCCTCCTAAGGGAAGGGCGTCGGCGTAAGGGAAGGGCGTCGGCGTATCGGCGTCCTCATGCGTCACTTCTCATCAGTTTATCAGATGGGGAAGGGGCGCCATTTCGTACGGCGATCGGCGTGCCTCTCCGGGACCCCGGCGCGTTCCTTGAGCCGCATCGCCGATTGCCGGACAATGCCCGATCATCCGTCGCGGATATCGCACGGACGTGGTGCCTCGAGGCCGCCCGGCAGGACGGACTCCGCCCCCTTCCCCACACATCGACCTAGGAGCCGCAATGTCAGCGACCACCTCGATCCATGGCATGTGGTCGACCCGGCTGGCCTTCATCCTGGCCGCTGCCGGCTCCGCGGTGGGCCTGGGCAACATCTGGCGTTTTCCCTACACGGCCGGCGAGTACGGCGGTGGGGCCTTCGTCCTCGTGTATCTCCTGTGCGTGGCGGCGATCGGCATCCCCATCATGATGGCGGAGATCCTGATCGGCCGGCGTGGCCGCCAGAGCCCCATCAACACCATGAGCTCCCTGGCG
>JBAPYD010000650.1:0-4146 GCA_049284555.1 Chromatiaceae bacterium
GTTTACAGACGCGACTTCTGGTTCGTCTTCGAGGGGCTACCGCAGAACGTTATCGATATCTGCCATTACGGATTCACCGAGATGGTGAACAACGCCATCGACCATTCTGCGGGCACTCAGGTGAGCATCACTGCCGATAGGAATGAATCGGATGTGTTGATCGTGGTCCACGATAACGGGGAAGGGATCTTTAAGCGCATCGCTCGGATCATGGGGTTACCGGATCCGCGTGAGTCCATTTTCGAGCTTCACAAAGGAAAGCTCACAACGGACCCAGAGAACCACACTGGAGAAGGCGTCTTTTTCTCGTCGCGGATGTTCGACTTGTACGTGATCAGTTCTGGTGATTTGGAATTCGTACGGCAAGCGCAGGCGAGTAAAAAGGACGTGCTGCTTCATGACAAGGGTGAGCACGATGGAACCGTGGTCATGATGCAGATCGACGTAGATAGCGCCAGAACCAGACAGGAGGTATTCGAGGAGTTCGCGGCAGGCGATGACTACCAGTTCGATAAGACCATCGTGCCGGTGCGCCTGGCACTTTATGAGGGTGATCAGCTGATATCGAGATCCCAGGCTCGCCGCATCCTGTCCCGGGTCGAACGCTTTCGGCTCGTGTTATTGGACTTTGAGGGTGTTCTGGAGGTTGGGCGGTCGTTTGTTGACGAAACGTTCCGGGTCTGGGCCCGCGAGCATCCGCAAGTCCGGCTCACAGCGATCAATGCCAACAAGGAGATCACCGGTATGATCGAAGCCAAGCGTGCGGAGGCGGACCAGTGAGCGCTGCGGCCACCCTGTTGCTCGTGGCCGTCGCCGCCGCGGATCCCGAGGTCCGGTCGACCAATGCTTGGGAACGTTAGCAGGAGGCTCACGAAATCGCCGGGGGACATCGGCAGAGGATGCGATACGAGCAGGCCCTGGAGGAGCTGTGATGCCAGACCCGGCTCCTCGAGCAACAGACGCGGAGGGAGAGGGAGTCGAAGGCCTCCCCGATCCGCTGAACCCGCCTCGGGGACACTCCTGCCCACTGTCCTCAAATGATACAGCGGCTCACCGGGCTAACCGATAAGCCGCTGATTTTTTTGGTGCCCAGGGGCGGAATCGAACCACCGACACGGGGATTTTCAGTCCCCTGCTCTACCAACTGAGCTACCTGGGCGGAAGGGGGCGGTCACGGGGCGGGGAGCACGCGGCGAGGCGAGGACCGATCCGTTGCGCAGAGCGCGGTATTTAAGCGGAGAGATCCGAGAGCGTCAAGGGCGGCGCGAGCCCCGGCTCACAAAACAGCCATATCGCCCGCCCTCACCGTTGCTAGAATAGCGGGGTTGAGCCGCAGCAAAAGGCCCGGGGAGCGTTGTCCGTCAATGGCTTCCATGGACCTCTAAACGCCACGACGATTCACCACCGGGAGTCCCTCATGACCGAAAGCCTCGCCCATCCCCGCCCCGACGATGATCTGGAGATCGAAAGCCCGGTGGAAAAGGCACCGACCCCCGCGGAGGAGGTGAACCTCGACGATCCCAGCCTCTACCTCAACCGGGAGCTGACCTGGCTGGCCTTCAACCAGCGCGTGCTGCACGAGGCGGACGACCCCCGCACCCCCCTGCTCGAGCGGGTCAAGTTCCTGGCCATCGTCAGCAACAACCTGGACGAGTTCTTCATGAAGCGCATCGGGGGGCTCAAGCAGCAGATCGCCGCCGGGGTGCACACGCCGAGCCTGGACGGTCGAACCCCTAACGAGCAGCTCAAGCTCTGCCATTCCGGGGTGCGGGAGATGCACGGGAACCAGAACCGGATCTACGACGAGCTGATGGGCCTGCTGGCGGAGCGTGACATCCGGATCACCAAGGTCGCCGACCTGCCCCCCGATGCCCGTGAACGGCTGCGGGAGCATTTCCGGGGCAACATCTTCCCCATGCTGACCCCGCTGGCCATGGATCCGGCCCACCCCTTCCCCTTTATCTCCAACCTGGCGCTCAACCTGCTGGTGACCCTGCGCTTCCCGGGCGGGAGCGAGGTCTACATGGCCCGCGTCAAGGTGCCGGTCAGCCGGGACGTGTCCAAGCGCTTCATCTCGGTGGATGGGAGCAACACCTTCGTCACCCTGGAAGACCTGATGGTGGCCAACCTGGACATGCTCTTCCCGGGGATGGAGATCGACTCCGCGGAGCTCTTCCGGGTCACCCGCAACGCGATCGTCGAGCCGAGCGCGGAGGCGGCCAACGATCTCCTGGAGCTGATCGAGACGGAGCTGCGGGAGCGTCACTTCGCCCCCATCGTTCGACTGGAGGTCGGGGAGGGGGCGGACCCGGTCCATCGCGGCATGCTGGCCGCGGAGCTCGGCCTGAACGAGGAGCAGGACGTCTTCGAGGTCGAGGGGATGATGCAGCTGCGCGACCTCTTCGAGATCGCCGGGCTCGACTTCCCGGAGCTCAAGGACCCGCCGCACCGCCCGGTGGACCATCCACTGCTCGCCAATGACCGGCGCAACATCTTCCACATCATCCGCGAGAACGGGCCCATTCTGCTCCAGCATCCCTACCAGCCCTTCAGCACCTCGGTCGAGCGCTTCCTACGCACGGCCGCGGACGACCCCAAGGTGCTGGCCATCAAGATGACCCTGTACCGCACCTCCGCGGGGGTGATCCTGGACTCCCTGATCCAGGCGGCGCGCAACGGCAAGCAGGTGGCGGTGCTGGTGGAGCTCAAGGCCCGCTTCGACGAGGCCGCCAACATCCAGTGGGCGCGCCGGCTGGAGGCGGAGGGCATCCATGTCAACTATGGCGTCCTGGGCCTGAAGACCCACAGCAAGCTGATCTTCGTGGTGCGGCGGGACTACTCGCAGCTGCGCCGCTACTATCACATCGGCACCGGCAACTATCACCCGGGCACCGCCAAGCTCTATACGGATCTCGGGATGCTCGGCTGCGACGAGGAGATCGGCCAGGACCTGACCGAGCTCTTCAACTATCTGACCGGCTACTCGCCGCCCCCCAGCTACCGCAAGATCCTGGCGGCACCCTACACGCTCAAGCGCGGGATCATCGAGAAGATCAACCGGGAGATCGAGCGCCACAAGGCCCACGGCGACGGGCTCATCCAGATGAAGATGAACGCCCTGGAGGACCGGGAGATCACCCGCGCCCTCTACAAGGCGAGCCATGCCGGGGTCAAGGTGGACCTCATCGTGCGCGACACCTGCCGCTACCGCCCGGGGCTTCCGGGCATCAGCGAGGACGCGCGGGTGATCAGCATCGTGGGGCGCTTCCTCGAGCACGCCCGCATCATCTACTTCAGGAACGGCGGTGAGGAGGAGTACTACATCGGCTCCGCCGACATGATGGGCCGCAATTTGGACAGCCGGGTGGAGGTCCATGCCCCGGTCGAGAACCCGGAGCTGCGCCAGGAGCTGCGCCTGATCCTGGACGTGCAGTTCGCCGACAAGCGCTCCGCCTGGGACATGGACAGCGAGGGCAATTACACGCAGCGGATTCCCGCCGAAGAGAACGCCAAGGGCGCCCAGGAGACCCTGATCGGGGTGGCGGAGAAGCGCCTCGCCGCCGCCGGCAAGCACAAGGAGAAAAAGATCCGCTCGCGGCTGCTCAGCCACTTCCAGTGGCGTCTGCGGGGCAAGGAGCAGGAGTCCGGCAAGTAGGCCCGAGGGGACGGGCCCATGGCATGGGCCCATCCGGACCCGGCGCGTCCGTGAGGACCCTCTACTACGACTGCTTCGCCGGCATCGCCGGCGACATGCACCTGGGCGCCCTCCTGGACCTCGGGGTCGAGGCGGGCGACCTGCGGGCCGAGCTCGAGACGCTCGGCGTGCCCGGCTGGGATCTGTCGGTGCTGAAGACGCGACGCGGGGGGATCGCCGCCACCCGCGTGGAGGTGCTCACCCACGGCGGCGATCCGCCCGACCGTCATCTCGCCGACATCCTGGCCATCCTCGACGCCAGCACCCTCCAGCCCGCCGTCAAGGCGCGGGCCGAGGCAGTGTTCCGCCGGCTTGCCGAGGCCGAGGGGGCCGTCCATGGCATCCCGGCCGAGTCCGTCCATTTTCACGAGGTCGGGGCGGTCGACGCCCTGGTGGACATCGTTGGCGCCGCCATCGCCCTGCAGCGCCTGGCCCCGCGCCGTATCCTCTGC
>JBAPYD010000651.1:0-1518 GCA_049284555.1 Chromatiaceae bacterium
TCCCGGGATTGCGCGAGTTCCGGTGACAGTTTACTGAATTCAAATGTTGCGTAGCAAAAGGCGCCATTCATATTTGCGCGGTTCAATTCTTGGATTAATGCATTGGCCAGGAGGGCAAGTGCAGCTATGCGACCTTATCGAATAAAGATGAGGATCGCTTATTCACGGATAAGACCTCAGTGCCGACCAGGTGCCCCTCGGCATCGTAGTTGCCAATAAACCCCGGCTCGATCTCCTTGGTGGTTGCGACTTCGGCAACGGAGATTTCGAAATAGACGGCGTCGGCGATCGGATCGAATTCAAGCTTCATAGATCGGATACCTCATCTTCAAAGTAGGCGGTGACGATCGCAACGAAGGGAAAAGGGGCGGGCCCGTTATTCCGGTCTCCTTATTCCCAGGCCCTTGCTTTCCAAAAGCCTGACAGACAATCCCAGGGCGGATGTTAGCGCATCAGTCTTCATGCTGCGTGGGCGAGCCTCTGATTGACGACGCGCCAGAATGTCGACGTTTGTTGGGGCTTTTCGTCGAAAAAGTCCTCGAAGAAGCCGGCCTCGTTTAATGGAGCGGGGTAGGAATAGCGCTCGCCATCTTCACCGAACTCTGTCACCCAATCTCTTGGCTCCGTTGGCTCTACAACGTCGAAGAGCTCCCGGTCATACAGATAAGGTTTTCCAGCGTCGTTCAAGATTCTATAGTCGTCAGCCTCTATGCCTAGGACAAAGTACTGCTGCGCTTCCGATAGATCAGGGTAGCGGGGATCTTTGGACTTGAGTTTTACAATCATGTTTTCGAGACCATCTTGAGCTTGGCTTCGAATCTGCCTATGCCGTAATGCTCGTACCAGTGAAACTCGTATAAATTACCCTCGGACTCAAAGGCCGGACTGCTTTTCTTGGTCCATTTAGATCGCCGGCCGCCATACTGATCGACAAGACGTTGAACATCTCGAATACGCTCACCTTTTGCGATGACGCGCGACTGAGCAATGAGCTCTTTAGTGAGTTCGATTGCGCGAGCCCTCCAATCTGTGCAGTGGCAGTGAGCTCCGGTGACAGTCTGCTCGATTCAAGTGGTAAGCGTTCAGACCCCCCTTTCGATATGCCCTCCACGGCGTCTGGATCCCGGCAGTCCCTGCCGGGATGACGGGGAGGGTCTGGTGGAGGGCATAGAGGCGCTCGCGCTCTGCACATCACTGGACCCAGACCCGCACCTCCGGTTCATCCGATCGAAGACCGCCGCGGCTGAGTCGTCGGTGAGGATTCGAGGCTCGAAGGCGTCGATGCGGGACTCGGGCTCCAGCGTCCAAGCGTCGAGGTGTCCCTGATCGGGGTTTGGGTCGAAGCTGCGGAGCAAACCATCGATCAGCTCGGCGCGCTCGATGGGGCTAAGGCCCAGTGCCTCCCGTAGAATCTGACGTGCTGCTTCGGTCATGCCGCTTACCTCGGAATAGGAGCTGCTTGAGCTGGTCCAGCCATGGTAGGGCCATTCTGGCGCACCGCATGGGTCTCCGCTAGAC
>JBAPYD010000652.1:0-14321 GCA_049284555.1 Chromatiaceae bacterium
GAAAGGGTGCTTCCGCTGGTGCTGCTGCGGCGCGACGTGCTGCCCCCACCGATACCTCCGCCGTTGTCTCCGCCGATCCCGGTCGTCGTTGTGCCCTCGTCTCCCACGGCGTTGATGGCGTTGACCGACCGCAATCCGAGACCCGAGCTGCCGAAGCTGGAGGTGCCGAAGCCCGAGCCGCCGAAGCCAGAGGTGCCCATACTCGAGGTACCGAGTCCCGGGGCCACCCCGCCGACCGAATCCCGGCGCCCCCGGCCCTCGCCGCCGAACAGCTGGGACAGCACGTCGGCCAGGTTCTCGGCATCTCCATGCTTGACGCGATACACGTAGAGCCGCTCCGCGGCGCTGCCGGATGCCTCCGCGAGATCCAGTCGGTCGATCCAGTTGCGCGCCTGCTGCAGATAGCTCTCCTGGGGGGAGACCACCATCAGGCTATTGGCGCTCTCGACGGGGATGAACCGAAACAGCCCCTTGAGCGGATTGCCCGAGTCATCCGCGAGCAGGCCCTCGAGTTGAATTGCCACGTCGCTCGCCCTGGCATATTCCAGGGTGAAGAACCCCACGGAGAGGCCCTTCATCCAATCCACGTCGAACACCTGGACGGTGTCGATGAGATTCGAGATCTCAGGGCCGGTCCCGGCGATCACGATGAGATTGCGAAGGGTATCGACCCGAATGATGCTGCCCTCCGGCGCCAGGGGCTGGAGGATGTTGTTCATCTCCTCGGCGCCGATGTACTGGAGCGGGATCACCTGGACGCTGTAGCCCTCGGGGAGTGCGCTGGTCGCCTCCCCGAGCTGGGGAACGAGGTTTCCCTGCACCGCGTTGGCGATGGGGACCACCTCGTAGGTGCCGGCCTTGTAGATCAGGGCCGCGTTGTTCATGCGTAGCAGGGTCTCCAGGGTCGGGACCAGATGCTCCCGACGCAGGGGCCTCCCGGTCTCCAGGGAGGCGACGCCCTGAACGGCGGGGTGCAGCACATAGTTGACCTGCAGCAGGTCGCCGAGGATGACCTTGACGACCTCCCGGATGTCGGTGCCGTCGAAATTCAGGGTGACGTCCCCGGGACTCACGTCAACCGAGGGTCCGGTGACCCGCCGAACAAAGGTCCCGGTGCCTCGCTGGACGGAATCGACCGCCTTCGGAACGGATTCGTCCCCGAGGGCGATGCTCTCGGGGCCCGCGAACCCCCGCGCACGTTCCCGCTCGGCCACGCGGTCTGGGTCGACGATATGGCCGCGGGTTTCCCCGACCTTGACGGTCGGATCCCAGTAGCTACGCTCGCAGGCCACAAGCCCCAACGTGAGGGCGACGGCACAAAAGAGCGCAAGACCGGGTTGGGCGTGCCGGCAGATCGCCGGTCCGGTGGGGTCAGGGAGTCTGTCCATTTGGTCGCGGCTTAGCCTATTTGCCAGGGACGAACCCCGGTCTGCGCCCTGGAGGCTGTGGAGTCTGGGGCCTCTGCGGCGTTCTCTGGGCCGCAGGCCTCCGGGTGGGCTTGGGTGGTAGAGCGACGGGCGGCGGCATCTTCGAGAAGTCGCGCAATATTAGCTCATTGCGTTCCCCCTGTCGTTCCAGGACGAGACGGTCGTTCAAGATATCCTTCACCGCCCAGCCCGCGAGCTCGTCGCCCAAGCGTACCCGCTTCGTCTCTTGGGCCTTGCTGTCGCGCACCCAGGCCGACATCAGGCCGGGGGTGATCACGACCGCACTCAGATCGAGTGCCGCCAGATCCTCGGGCTCGGTGGGCTCGGGCGCGGGCTCCTCCTCGGACTCCGGCTCGGGCGGTTTGCGCTCGGGCCGGAACAGCGGGCGTTCGATCACGCTGGCATAGGCGTCGTGATCTTCCAGAGGCTCCAGCCGCTTCAGGAGGTCGTCCCGAGGATCCTGAACCCCACCGCCGTCCGGGTTCGCGGCTTGAACGGCCCTTTCGGAAGGGGACGGCGGCGGCCAATCGGCCCATTGATACGCGAGCACGCCGGCCAGCAGCAGGGCGGACAGGGAAAGGACCAGGCGGATCACTTGCCTCCCCCGAGCGCGAATCCGAAGATGTCGAGCCGCACCGTGAGCTCCGCCCCCGGGTCGACCCCCACCCGACTCCGTCGCGCCCGACGACTGACCTGCTCAGGCAGATCGGCGCGCGCCGAGGATCTCACGGAGACCTGATCCACGAAGAGGAAGGGCCGCGCCTCCTCGATGGCGTATAAAACGTCCATCAGGGTATCGGTGGAACCTTGAATCTGAGCACGGATCCGCACGCGCGGAGGGTGCTCGTCTTTCTGCTCCGGGAGCAACTGGGTGCTGATGAGCCGCCCCGCGGCGGCGGTCACGATATCCTGAACCTTTTGCTGGAGCTCCGCACCCGCCAAGGCGGGCGTGGATGCCTCGAAGTAAAAGGCCTTGAAATCCTCGTTGGACCTGACCTGCTCCAGCTCGGCACGCAGGTTCGGCAGGGTTGCGATCAGGCGACGGTACCTGACGAGCTCGTCGCGCCGCTCTTCGATGGCGGTATCCGACCTGTCCATGCGCACCAGGGCCGGGACCAGGAAGGACGCGAGCACCAACCCCGGCACCAGGATCAACAACAGCCAGCCGAGAACACAGAAGGTTCTTGGGGCGGCGACCCGGATCATTGGGGTGCCTCGGGATTGAAGGTGAAGGCCAGATTGAAGCGTTCCTTGCCCGTTCGGGCCACCTGGGTCACCGGAGAGCGGAACGAGACCCCTTCGATTCCGGGCGCCTCCTCCAGCAGGCCGATCAGCGCCGTCGCCTGCCCCGACTCGCCACGCAGCTGCACCTCCTGATTCTGATATTCCAGGCTCTGGACCCAGGTGTCGTCGGGGATGCGATCCGTCAGCTCCCGCAGTAGGTCGATGACCCGCGGCTCGTCCCATTTCAGCTGGAGCACCACGGTGCTCCCCTGCCGGGCCTTCTCCAGCTCCTGGCGGACCTCGTCCACTTCGACGGCCTGACTGCGAACCCGGCTGACCTCGGCGTCCAGGGATTCGAGCAGCCGAGCCTTCTGCCACAGCGGGGTGGCCACCGTGGCGACCGAGAGGAGCAGGACCAGCGCCGCCAGTAACCTCGATACATTGATGAGAGGCTGCCGGCGCCGGGGACGCTCCTCCGGCGGTAGGAGGTTGGCCTTGGGCCAGGCGCCCTCCCACGTGATCTGATCGACGGGCGACCCCGCCTCTTCAAGTCGCTTGAGCCAATCGGCCACCCGATCGCGCTTGCAGATCGCCAGATCCACCGCGATTCGCGCATCCCCTTTGGCCGCTGGGGCGACGGTGAAGTCGTGGACGACCTGATCCGCCGAAAAGGGCGAGAGGCGGTCGAGCTCGAGGCGGACGACCTGAGGGAGCTTCTCCCGCACCTGAGCGGGAAACGAGGTACGGCGGGTAAGCACCGCGTCCGCGGGAAGCCGTAGCACGGTACGATGGTGCGGCTCCTTGGACCCCTCCGCGACGATCGGGGGAAGGGGGGCAAGCCCGGCCAGATCCAGGGTTCCGACCGCCTCGCCAGAGTGCCCAGGGGTCAGGCCCGAAGCCAGGAGTAGCCGCGCATTGTCCCCTTCCGGAGCGACGATCAGGCGCCGGTCCCGACTCGCCAGCCAGTCCCGGGCTGGCTTGGGCAGGCAACCGTGAAACCGCTCCAAAAAGAGTCGCGGCAGGGCCTTGACCGCGTTCAGGCCCGTCTCCAGTTCGTTGCGACCGAGGTCGAGACTATCGATCAGTGCCATTTGGGGCGAAGTTTGGAGCGAAAGCCCATGAAAGTAAAGGGGTGAAGATGGCCGAATCCCGAAAACACCCCTAGAGTGTAAGGCCGTTTCGGCCCCCGGTGCCAGTCACCGACGACCATCCATGCGATCCTGATCGATATCTGAGACCGGGGACGCAGCGACTCGACCATAACGTCGCCAGTGCACCCGATACGGGGGCTGCTCCGAGGGCAGCAGCTCCACCAATGCCTCGAGGCCGCGTCCTGCAGTCCCGCCAGTCTGCTCGCGCACCTGAATGCGGTATAAGGGGCCACCCCGGTCGATGATCAGGCTCGGCCCCTGCGTGCCTGCGAACAACGGACTGTCCCGCTCTTGGACTCGCAGCTCCGCCTCTTCCAGAGAGATACCGTCCAAGGCGGCGAGCACGGCGGGCGAGGCGAACTGCGGCTTGGGTGTCTTCTCCGTGGTGTCGACCGAGAGATCGGGTGCCAGGCGCTGGTAGAGCATGGGATCCATGCCCAGCACCTGCTGTAGCTCTTCGACGGTCGCGAACGCCGCATCCTTGGCCCCCACGGGGCGTCCTGCATCCTCGTAGTCCCTATCCTCCGCCCCGTTGAGAAGCCGCAGGTCATCTTCGTCACGCCAGTCCGCGATCGCATCGGCCAATCGCAGCGCGTCCTCTTCGGCAACACCCACCGCGCGGATCAGTGCCGCCAGAAGCTGCGGATCCGCCTCATTGAGGTTGATGCGAGACGCCTCGTCGAATACGGCGATCGAGAGCCGTTGCCCATCGAACAGCCAGGGTCGCGGGGCGCCGTTGGGAATCCATGGGCCCTGGTCGTCGGCCGCCCCTAGGCCGCCGCCCAGGGACTCCTCACTCATCGGGGACAGAAAGCGAAGCATGGCATAGGCGATAGCGGCATCAGCGGCGGCGCGGAATCGGGCCCCGCCGACCTGATTCTCCAGAAGGGCGGTCTCGGTGCGCTGGGTCTGGGTCAATCCCACGGCCATGATCGTGAGCAGGGTCAGGACCCAAAGGACCAGTATGAGGGCAATGCCCTTGGGACGTCCGCGCTTCACGGTTCTTGGGCGGGGAGCGCGACGATCAGGTCGGGCCAATCCTGGCCGACCATCATCAATCGGATGCGGACCAGCAATGGCAGGGTCTTCTGATCAACCCATTCCGCGTGCCAGTCCGGCTCGATTTCCCCCTCGAGGAAACCGAAGTACTCGATTCCGAAGGCGTCCACATCCTCCAGGAGCCGGGTTCGTCCGTAGGCCCCCCCCGCGGCATCCAGATCCATGGGGTCCGACGAGCGGGCGAAACCTGCTCTCGTCCCGAGCGGCGCCCAGGGCGGCACCTCGCCGCCCCCCTCAAGCACTTCCGGGTGGACCAGCCACCGGGTCAGGACCAGATCGCTCGTGTCGCCGTTGTCCTCCAAAGCGAGGCGCAACACGTAGAGCCCCGGAACACCGACCCGCTCAGCAAGCGGCGCGACGAATTCGAGCCGCTCGCCGTCGCCAGAGAACACCCACACGCTGTTGCCGTCGTAGCTCAAGGTGACGCCGCGGACCTGACTCAAGGCCCCTTGGAGAAAATCCCGCGCCAACCGCAGGGCGCCAGTGCGTTCCGCGACCAGGTCCACGGAGTCCCAGGTCCTGGCCCCGATCCGCAGGGCGGAGAAGAGAAGGAGTGTAATCAGCCCCACCATCGCCAGGGCGATCAACAGCTCCATCAGCGTGAAGCCTGAGGCTCGCGCGAGTGGGCTCCGGGAAGCGCCGGGGGTCAACGCCATCGCGCGCTCGTTGGCGGGGGGCACCCCGGGACCGGCGATGCCATCACTCGAGCGGCGCCCCCAACCGCAGTGTCGACAACGTCAGGCGCCGCGCCCGATCGCCGTCCCGCCACAGTACGTTGACCAGGACCCGATAGGGCATCGCAGGCAGCACGAAGCCGAGTCCGCCGCCCAACGGGATGCCGAGCTCGGCCTGGGCCCGGGCGTCCCCCTCCAACGGCACAATGTTGACCTCCCAGGCCATGCCGCCCTCCGGATCCCCCGTCACGGCGCCCGGCTCCACGGGGATCGCGGTGCCCACGGCCTCCAGCCGCGAGCTTGCGAGCCCGGCAGCGCGGCTGTATTGAACGGAAGCGGCGGTTGTCAGGCTCGCCCGCGAGAAAATCTGCATAAGCACGCCCAGGGACACGGCGAGAATCGAAAAGGCAACCAGGACCTCGATGAGCGAGAATCCGAGCTGGCCCAGACGCCGACCGGATCCGGGGCCCTTCATTCCGGCTCCCAGGGGGCCATGCGCACCCGACCCGTCAGCCAGGTCACCCCCACCTGGTAGCCTCGTTGATCCGCCCCTTCGCCACGGGCCAGGATGATGCGCCCTCCCGTCGAGCTCCCATCCGGGAAGAATCGAATGGCACCCCGCTGCTCGTCGAGTATCTCAGCACTCGCTGCCTCCAGCTTGAGCTCGATGCGCCGGGGCAGCTGGATCGCACGGTAGCCCGGGATCTCCAATCGGCGCCCCTCCAGGTCCACGATGAGGACCGAGTCGGCGCCCGATCGAATGGCCGTCTCCCGGGCCAGACGCAGAGAGGATAGGGTGCGTCTGGCCGCCCCCTTGAGCTCGACCCCGGGGAGTGCCGCCGACACCAGCGGCGGCACCACGGTCAGCACCAGGGCCGCGATGGCGAGCACCACCAGGAGCTCGACCAGGGTGAAGCCAAGGCGCCGCCGAGCCCCGTGGGTCGGACCGCTCGGCCACGGGAGGGACCCGTCGATGTCGATCTCCTACTTCCAGCTCACGATATCCGAGTTCTCTCCTTCACCCCCCTCCCGGTTGTCCGCCCCCAGGGACCAGATGTCCGCCCCGCCGTGCTCGCCGGGATAGCGATACTGGTAATCGAAACCCCAGGGGTCCTTGGGGACCTGGGCGTTCTTGAGGTAGGGACCGTTCCAGCTGGGCACATCGGACGGCTGAGATACCAGGGCCTCCAGACCCTCTTCGCTGGTGGGATACCGGCCGGTCTCGAGGCGATACAGATCGAGGGTGCTGGAGAGGTTCTCGATCTGGGGTGCGGCGGTCTTGGTCTTGGACGAGCCCAGGAACTTCATGACCTGAGGGCCGACGAGACCCGCCAGGAGCCCCAGGATGGCGAGCACCACCAGCAGCTCCACCAGGGTGAAGCCTCCGGTGCGATAGGGATTGGGTCGATACATCGAGGATCTCCGGTGCAGCGGATGGGGATGATTATTGTAGGTATGGGGACTGGGGCCCGCGAGCGACGGGGGAAGGAAAGGACGAGGTCCGGATACCCCGTGACTCTGAGGGCCTGGTTACCAGCCTGGATTCAGAACACCAGCTCGTTGGCCCCAAGGATCGCCATGAGGATCGAGATGATGATGCCGGCGACGATGACCCCCAGCCCGATGATCAACACAGGCTCCAGGAGAGTCAGCATACCCTGAACGCTCGCGCGGGTCTCACGCTCGTAGATGCTCGCCACCTTGGCCAGCATGCCATCCAGGGCCCCCGACTCTTCCCCGACACGGATCATCTGAAGCGCCAGATCGGGCAGGGCCCCCAGACGCGCCAAGGGCCCGGCGAGCCCGCGCCCGTGCTTGAGGTCATCACCCGCCTCGTCCAGAAGCCCCGCAATCTTGCGGTTGGAGACCACCTCCTTGGCCAAGTTGAGTGCGCTCAGCAGCGGGAGACCGTTCTTGAGCAGGGCGGCGAGGGTATGGCAGAGCCTGGTGGTCTCCATCTTCCAGACCAGGTCGCCAAACAGCGGGAGCTCCAGGACGCGGTGGTCCAGACGGGTGCGCACCTCCTCGTTCTGCACCCAACGCTCGAGGATGACCGCGATCACGGCCAAGGCGACCAGCATGGCCCACCAGTAGTTGCGGAAGAGGTCCCCCGCGCCCACCACGATCCGTGTCGGCAGGGGAAGGGCCGCGCCCATGTCTTGAAACATGACGGTGAACTGGGGCACCACGAAGACCAGGAGCAGAATGACCGAGAGGCCCGACACGAAGAGCAGGATCGAGGGATAGACCAGGGCCGAGGTAACCGTCTGGCGCAGCTCCGCGACCCGCTCCAGGTAATCCGCCAACCGGTCCAGCACCTGGTCCAGCGCTCCGCTGGCCTCGCCGGCGCGCACCATGTTGATGTAGAGACGTTGAAACTGTCCGTCCTGGGCCTCCAAGGCACTCGAGAACGAGGCCCCGCCCCGCACCCGCTCCTGCAGATCCGAGAGGACCCTGGTCAGGTGCTCGGCGTCGCTGAGCTCGAGCAGGATCTGCAGGGAGCGATCCAGCGTCATCCCTGCCTCGATGAGGGTCGCCAGCTCCCGGGTAAGGACGCCGATCTCCTTTTGGCTCAGACGGCGCCGACGGGTGCGTACGAATCGGGCGCGCAGCCCCCCCGCCGAGCGGGTCTCCAGAGGGATCAGGCCCGCGCCCTGGAGGTGGCGGATGACCGCCGCCTCGTCGGAGGCCTCGAGCTCCCCTTCGACCGGCTCGCCGTCGAGCTTGACGGCCTTGTACAGGAATTTGGGCAAGTCAGTCTTCCTCCGCCACCCGCAGCACCTCCTCCACGGTCGTGCGACCGTCCAGCGCCTTGCGCAGCCCGTCCTCGTACATGGTGATCATGCCCTCGGCCATGGCCGCCTTCTGGATCTCCGTGGCGGTCGCGTGTCCCAGGACCAGCTTGCGGATCGGGTCGGTCATCAGGAGGACCTCGGAGATCACCAGCCGGCCGCGATAGCCGGTCCCGTTACAGTGCTCACACCCCTCGGGGCGGTAGAGGGTGATCCCACCCGGTGGATGCCCGAGACGGTCAAAGCGCGCCGCAAGCTCGGGACGGGGGCTATAGGCCTCGCGGCAATGGGGGCAGAGACGGCGGACGAGCCGCTGGCCGAGGATGCCGTTGACGGTGGAGGTCAGCAGATAGTCCTCCACCCCCATGTCGAGGAGGCGCGTCACGCCGCTCGACGCATCGTTGGTATGCAGGGTAGACAGCACCACGTGGCCGGTGAGTGCGGACTGGACCGCGATCCGGGCGGTCTCCAGGTCGCGCATCTCGCCCACCATGATGATGTCGGGGTCCTGGCGGACGATGGCTCGCAGGGCCCCGGCAAAGGTCATGCCGATGGAGGATTTCACCTGGATCTGGTTGATGCCCGGGAGCTGATACTCCACCGGGTCCTCCACGGTGATGATCTTGCGCTCCTGGGTGTTGAGCCGTGACAGGGCCGTGTAGAGGGTCGTGCTCTTGCCCGAGCCCGTGGGGCCGGTCACCAGCAGGATCCCGTAGGGCATGTCCAGGATCTGGAGCATGCGGTCCCGGGGCGAGCCGTCGAATCCCAGGGCGTCGAAGTCGAAGCGCACGCTCTCCTTGTCGAGGAGACGCATCACCACGCTCTCGCCGAACATCGTCGGCACCGTGGAGACGCGCAGGTCCAGCTCCTTGCCCTGGACCCGGATGGGGATGCGCCCATCCTGGGGCAGGCGCCGCTCCGCGATGTTGAGCTTGGCCATGATCTTGACCCGGGAGATCACCGCGGCGGTGGAGCGTACGGGCGGGGCTTCCACCTCCCTGAGGATGCCATCCACCCGATAGCGGACCTTGAGCTCATCGGCGAAGGGCTCGATGTGGATGTCGGAGGCCCGGGACTCCACCGCCTTTTGGATCAGGTGGTTGACCATCCGGATCACGGGCGCCTCGCTGGCCAGGTCCTTCAGGTGCTCGATGTCCTCCTCATCGAAGTCCCCGAGCTCCGCCTCGGCCTCGGGCTCCGGCTCGGCCGGCTTTTCGTACAGGCGGATCAGGGCGGACTCGATCTCCGAGGGCAGTCCCACCTGGGCCTCCACCGGCTTGCCCGCCGCCTCGACCAGGGACTGGAGAACGAAGGGGTCTGCCGCATCCGCTACGGCAACCCGGACGAAGCCTTCCTCCTCCGCCAGGGGTAGCACCCGGGCATCCTTCAGGAAGCGCAAGGAGAACAGACCCTCGGCCACGGGCTCAGTGGGGAAGTGGGCCGGGTCCGTAAGCGGCAGGTCCAGCACCTCTGACATGGCCTGGGCCATGTCCCGCTCGGAGACCAGGCCGAGCCGCACCATCATGCGGACAAGCGGCTCGCCGGCGTCGTCTGCCAGTCGGCGGGCTCGCCCCAGGTCTCCGGCCGAGAGCTTGCCGCGCTCCAGTAGCGCGGCGACGATGCGCGACTGGGGCGTGGACGCTGGGGCCTGCTTGTCCACACTCCCCGAGGTCTCGGGGACGGTCGACGGTGTATGCTCCGGGTCGAGCTCGGGGGCTTCCGACGGCTCCGCTCGGGGCGGGCGACCGTCCGAGAGGGAGTCGTCGCGGGTGCCCACCAGCGGCGGGACATCCTCCAGGGCTGCGGCTTGTGGGGTATAGGACATGGCTCAGGCCTCGGCGTTTGCGTCCCGTGCAGGGAGTGACTCGAGTTCGGCGGCGATCATCCCGGGATCCGTGGCGCTCCAGCCCTGGGGCTCCCGCCGCCAGCCCGGGATGAGATCCCCCAGGGCCGCCAGGATGGCCGCGTTGTCCTGGGCGTCGCAGGCACGGGCGAGCTGCTCCAGGCGCTCCGCCGTTGCCCGCTCGCCCAAGGGGTCAGAGCCGCGAGCCACCCGGATCTTGGGATGATCCGTGGGCATAAGATCCTCGGAATCGTAGAACAATTCCTCGTAGAGCTTCTCCCCCGGGCGCAGACCGACGTATTCGATGGGTATGTCGCGCCCGGGCTCCCGTCCCGAGAGTCGGATCATCTGTTCCGCCAGGTAGCGGATCTTGACGGGCTCACCCATGTCGAGGACGAATATTTCCCCCTCTTGCTCGATGACCGCCGCCTGCATGATGAGCTGACAGGCCTCCGGGATGGTCATGAAGAAGCGCTCGATCTCCGGATGGGTCACGGTGACGGGCCCACCGCGCTCGATCTGGCGTCGGAAGAGGGGCACCACACTTCCCGCGGACCCCAGCACGTTTCCGAATCGGACCACGATGTAGCGCGTCGCGGAGACGCGGTCGAGGGACTGGCAGATCGCCTCGGCCACGCGCTTCGTCGCGCCCATCACATTTGCCGGATGGACCGCCTTGTCCGTGGAGATCAGCACGAACCGCTCGCAGGACCAGGTATCTGCGGCCTGGGCGACGATCTGGGTACCCCGGACATTGTTCCGCACCGCGGCGCGCACCTGGTCCTCGAGCATCGGGACATGTTTGTATGCGGCTGCATGGAACACGATTCCGGGGCGCTGTTCACGGAACAGCGCGGCGACGGCCGGGGCATCGGTGACGTCGAGCAGATGCCTGGAAAACCGTAGCCCCGGGTACCGGTCGATCAGGTCCAGCTCGATCTGGTAGAGATTGAACTCCCCATTGTCCGCCAGGATCAGCCGCCGGGGACCAGCACCCCCGATCTGGCGAACCAGCTCGGAGCCGATGGAGCCACCGGCACCGGTCACCAGCACATCGCGTCCCGAGAGCCCCCGACGGATCCCGTCCCAGTCCAGGGTAACGGGATCACGACCCAGCAGGTCTTCGATGGAGACCGGTCGCAGCTGACTGACGGTCACCTGACCTGCCATGAGGTTACCAAGCTCGGGGACGGTCCGGAAGGGCCGTCCCGCGCGCTCGCAGAGCTCGACCAGACGCTGCATCTCACGGGCCCCAGCGCTTGGCACCGCGAGCAGGACCAGGTCGATGCCCTGGTCCTGCACGAGCCTCGGAATGGCCTCCGTGGGGCCCCAGATCGGTACCCCATGGACCGCCCCCCCCTGGCGGCGCGGTCGGTCGTCCACGAACCCGGCCGGATAGTAGGCCTGCTGGGGGTCCCGCAGCATGTCACGGGCGAGCATCTCACCGGCGCGGCCCGCCCCTACGATCAGCACCCGCTGCCCGGAGCGCAGATTGAGTCGGTGATCCTTGCGCCAGCGGTAGAGCAGCCGAGGGCCAGCGAGCAGCAGCACCTGCAGGCCGAAGAACAGGACCGGTACGGAGCGCGGGATCAACAGGGACCGGTTGACGATGAAGAGGGCCAGGACCACGAGGGCCGTGCCCGCCAGCGCGGCGCCGGCGATTCGGACCAGATCCGGCAGGGACGCGAAACGCCACACCCCACGGTAGAGCCCGAAGAGCCAATAGACAGCGCCCTGGATCAAGACCACCCAAGGCAGTGCGTCCAGGGCCCCGTCCAGGAATTCGGACGGTATGAATCCAAGGTTGAAGCGCAGCCAATAGGCGGCAAACCACCCGACGGGAATCGCCAGCAGGTCATGGACGAAGGCGGCCGTCCGGGAGCGCAGGCGGTCGAACAGCGGACTCATGGCTGGCCGGAAGCGGCCTGTCGCTCAGCGAGGCTCACTCGGAAGGCGATCAGGGAGTAGATGATGGCCCATGCAACGATCAACGCCCACTGATCACGCACCGGGAGCGATGGGGCCGCCACCGCGCAGGCAGCGGCACCGGCCATCACGAGGTAGGCACGGATCAGGGTCCTGCGATGGCCCCAACCGGCGAGCACCAAACGCTGGTAGTGATGGCTGCGATGGGGCTCCCAGATGCGCTCCCCGCGGACCGACCGCCGCAGCAGGGTCGAGGTGGCGTCCACGATGAAGGGGGAAAAGGCGAGCCAGGCGGCCCACAGGGGGAAGAGCCCCCGTTGGCAGCCCCAAAGGGATAGACCGGCCGCTAGCAGCCCCAGCGTGGAGGAGCCCAGGTCACCCAGAAAGATCCGGGCGGGCGGGAAATTGCTCGTCAGAAATCCCCCGCAGGCGGCCGCCGTGCAGGCCGAAACCAGAGCGAAGAGGGAGTCGCCCCCCTGCCAGCCGAGGGCCGCCAGGGCGCCGAAACCGAACAGACCCATGCCGCCGGCAAGTCCATCCATCCCATCCATGAAGTTGTAGAGATTGACCATCCACACCACGTAGAGCAACGTCAGCACCCAGGCAACGGGCGCCGCGAAGGCCCAGTCTATCCCAGGTAGATCGAGGCGGCTCCAGATTAGCCCGCCGGCGACGAGGACGCAGGCCGCCAGGCCCTGGACCAAGAGGCGCAGGCGCCGCGACACGTGCCCGAAGTCGTCCCAGAGTGACACCCCCGCCACGAGGGACGCCGAGACGAGCAGCCACGCCAGGGTGACGTCGAGCCCCGCTCCCCACGAGGCAAGGAGCAGGGACAGGGTGAGTCCGAACAGAAGGCCGATGCCCCCACTGCGGGGAACCGGGGTGTGGTGCAGGGAGCGGTCGTTCGGGTGATCCAGCAACGCCGCATGGGATCGGCGGACCAGCCAGGCCGTGCCCGCCGCGCTAAGGGCAAAGGCGCCGCCGACCGCGGCCAGGCTCGCGAGCTGTGGTGACATACTGCGGTTCCGTCCTCGACGAGCCGCTCTGGCTACGACCCGTCCAGACGGGGTTCCGGTCTGCCCAGCCGTGACTTCACGCGGGTCGCACGAGCGCGTCCTCGACCCGCTGGCGCCGCTCGGCCCCGGCCAGGAGCTCGACCAGGCCCAGGGCGAAATCCATCGCCGTGCCGGGGCCGCGGGCGGTGACCACCTTGCCGTCCACGACGACCGGGTCTTCCAGAACCCGCACCCGAGGAAACGCCGCGGCATCGAGGGTCCCCGGGTAGCCCGTTGCAGAATGCCCATCGAGGAGCCCTGCCCCTGCGAGGACCTTGGGCGCGGCGCAGATCGCCGCGATGAAGCGGCCCTCGGCCTGGTGGCGATGCAGCAGCTCGTGGATGCGAGGGTCGGCTTCCAGGTTCTTGGCCCCGGGCAGGCCGCCCGGGAGGACGATCATGTCGAAGTCCCGCCCGAGCTCCGCATCCAGAGAGCTATCCGGAATCACCGCGGTGCCGCGGCTGCCGGTAATGGGTCCCGGCACGAGCCCCGCCGTCACGACCTCGATCTCGGCGCGCCGAAGCAGGTCGACGACGGTGATCGCCTCCAGGTCCTCGAAGCCCATCGCCAGTGGTATCAGCACCGTCGGCATGTCACTCGCGTCCTCTATCCGCGTGATCTACATCGTGGGGCCCTTCGGGATGGACCGCCTCAATTGACCTTCGCGCGCCCCAGGATCGAAAGCCCCTTGAGCACGTTCAGCGCCTCGGCCAGTTGCAGGTCCTCCGCGGCCAGCCCCTTGTTCAACCCCTCATCCTTGCCCTTGTCGACCTGATTCGCCGAGTCCAGGTGGTGGCTGAGATCGGCCTCGCTCAGGGCGTCCACGTCCGGCTCCAGAAAGGGCTTGAACTCGCCGCGCTCGAGCTGGATGTCCGGCACGATGCCCTGGGCCTGGATCGAGCGGCCCAGCGGGGTGTAGTAGCGCGCGGTGGTCAGCTTGAGCGCCGTGGAGTCATCGATCGGCACGATGGTCTGGACCGAGCCCTTGCCAAAGGTCTTGGTGCCCATGATCAGGGCCCGCTTGTGGTCTTGGAGGGCGCCGGCAACGATCTCGGATGCGGAGGCGCTGCCCCGATTGACCAGCACCACCATCGGGGCACCGTCGAGCACGTCGTCTGGACCGGCGCTGAATTGAAGCTTGGAGTCGGGCAGGCGCCCCTGGGTGTAGAC
>JBAPYD010000653.1:0-1659 GCA_049284555.1 Chromatiaceae bacterium
CATCGGGCGTTATCGGGAGATCTTGGCGGGCCGCCGGGTCAGCTTCCTGCCCGACTCCCAACTTGAGATCCCCCTCGCCCGGTTCCTTGCCCGGGAGTGCGGAATGGAGCTCCTGGAGGTCGGCACCCCCTATCTGGACCGGCGCATGCTGGGGCCGGAGCTGGACGCGCTGCCCCCCGTCCTGCGCCTCAGCGAGGGGCAGGACGTTGACCGCCAGATCGAGCGGCTGCGACAGGACCGTCCGGACCTCACGGTCTGCGGTCTGGGCCTCGCGAACCCCCTGGAGGCCGAGGGGCTCGCCACCAAGTGGTCCATCGAGCTGGTCTTCACTCCAACCCAGGGCTTCGAGCAGGCCGGGGATCTGGCGGAGCTCTTCGCCCGCCCCCTGCTGCGCCAGGCGCGCCTCAAGGTCTAGCCATGCAGCTCAGCGTCTGGACCTACGAGGGACCTCCCCATATCGGCGCCATGCGGGTGGCGGCCTCCATGGAGGGGGTGCACTGCGTGCTCCATGCCCCCCAGGGCGACACCTACGCCGATCTGCTGTTCACGATGATCGAGCGCCGGGACCGCCGCCCCCCCGTTACCTACACGACCTTCAAGGCCCGGGACCTGGGGTCGGACACGGCGGAGCTCGTCAAGGAGACGGTGCGCGCGGCCCAGTCCCGCTTCAATCCCCGCCTCATGCTCGTGGGCGAGTCCTGCACCGCGGAGCTGATCCAGGACCAGGCCGGGGCCCTGGCCGAGAGCTTGGGGCTCCCCTGTACGCTGGTCCCCCTGGAGCTCTCCGCCTATTCCCGCCAGGAGAGCTGGGGTGCGAGCGAGACCTTCTACCAGGTGGTCCGCCGCGTCCTGGCCCCCCATGTGCCGGCCCCCGGCGCCCCTCGCCCCGCGCGGGCGACCGGCAGCCGTCCGAGCGCCAATCTGCTCGGTCCGACGGCCCTCGGCTTCCACTGCCGCGACGATGTCACCGAGATCACCCGGCTGCTCGAATCTGTCGGCGTCGAGGTCAACGTCGTCGCCCCACTCGGCGCCGACCCGGAGGCCATTGCCCGCATCCCCCGGGCGGATTTCAACTGCTGCCTCTACCCCGAGGTGGCCCTGACCACCAGCGCCTGGCTCGAGCGCCACTTCAAGCATCCCCAGGTGCGTACCGTCCCCATCGGTGTCGGGGCCACCCGGGACTTCCTCAGAGAGATCGGCGCCCTCACGGGGATCGACGTCGAGCCGGCGATCGCCGCCCAGGGCTCGCGCCTACCCTGGTACAGCCGCTCGGTGGATTCCACCTACCTCACCGGCAAGCGGGTCTTCATCTTCGGCGATGGAACCCACAGCGTCGCCGCGGCGCGCATCGCGACCGAGGAGCTGGGATTCGAGGTCGTGGGGATCGGGACCTACTGCCGGGAGATGGCGCGGGAGGTGCGGGCCGCCGCGGCGCTGTGGGGCGTGGAGCCCCTGATCACCGACGATTACCTCGAGGTGGAGGCCCGGGTGGCGGAGCTGCGCCCCGAGCTGGTCCTGGGCACCCAGATGGAGCGCCACATCGCCAAGCGCCTGGGCATCCCCTGCGCCGTCATCGCGGCCCCCTTCCACGTCCAGGACTGTCCGGCCCGCTATGCGCCCCAGATGGGCTTCGAAGGCGCAAACGTGATCTTCGACACC
>JBAPYD010000654.1:0-3231 GCA_049284555.1 Chromatiaceae bacterium
CCGCCAGCCCGCCCGGCGAGCGCGACGCCGGCGCCCAGGTCTCCACCCGGGGCTGATGGCGCGGGCCGGGGCGGATCTTCGGCGAAGCAACAACTTGCCTGCTTCTCCCCTCACCCCAACCCCTCTCCCCTCTGGGGCGAGGGGCCTTTGCGACACCCTCCTCTGGGGCGAGGGACCTTTGCGACACCCTCCTCTGGGGCGAGGGGCTTCTGCGACACCCTGCTTCTGCGGGAGGGTTCTCTCGCCGGCTCCGGCCGTGGGACCCGTCGCCCCGTCAGGGGAACGCGATGACCGTCTACTCCCCCGGCCTCGCCCAGCAGTGCGGATAGCCGTAGCCCCACCGCCAGGGCAGCCCCGTGCAGGGCCCGCCGCCGAGGCGGACCGCGTGGAACATCGCCGCACCGATCGCCCGGTAGAGGAGCCGAACCTGCGCCTCGGTCAGTCCGTAGCGCTCCCGCAGGACGTCGTCCCGGACGCTCGCCGTGGCGGTCACGCAGCGCCGCAGCTCCTCGTCCGCGGCGATCCGGGCGGCGTAGCTCGCCTCCGGATCCGGGTCCGCACCCCCCGCGTGGTAGGCGCGGTCGTGGGTCACGCAGCAGCCTTCCCAGGGTGGCACCCCCTCGTGGGCCGCGGCGAAGGCCGGGTAGCGCTCGGCGATGAACGTCCAGAGACCGGACAGGCCACCGCTACAGCCATCCGTCGTGAAGGGGGCGAGCGTCGTGCCCGGCGCCCTGCGAACCTCGGCGAGCCAGCGATGCGCGGGGATCTCCACCGCGTGGGACAGCGGTCCGGTCGTGATTCCGCCCTGGGCAAGGGCCGCGGGCCCGGACATCAGCCCGAGCGACAGGTAGGCCACGGCAAAGAGATCAGGGCGACGCATCGCGATAGGCCTTGTCGGACACACGCAGTCCAAGCCTACTGCCAAGGGCCAGCACCAGCCGTTCGGCCGCACTGAGCGCGGCCCGCTCCTCCAGCACCCGACGCGCCAGCGCCGGCTCGTCGGTGATCAGCCCGGAGACGCCAAGGCTCGCCATATGGGACATCGACAGCGGGTCGTTGACCGTCCAGACATAGACCTCCTTGCCCGCCGCGCGCGCGCCGCGAACCAGCCCGACCGATGCCGTCCCCATGTTCACGGCCAGGAAATCGGCCTCCAAGGCGGGTAGATCCCCGACGGTGGCGGTCGCCAGAAGGCCGACCGTCCAGTCCGGCCGAAGCGCCTTCATCCTCCGCACCAGCTCGTACTTGAGGGACATGGCCCGGATCTGGTCCGTCATGCCCGTCTGCTCCACGACATCGGCCACGCGCTGCTCCAGCATCTCGTCGTGACCGTAGGACTTCAGCTCGATCAGGACCCCCGTCCCGCTGTCCTTCGCCAGCTCCAGGACCTCCCGTAGCAGGGGGGTCCGCTCGGAGGCATATTCGGGGTCGAACCAGCTCCCGATGTCGATATCGGCGAGGACGTCCATGGTGGCGTCCCAGGCCTTCAGGCTCACCCCGGCGATCTTCATGTAGTCGCTGTCGTGCATGACGATGACCTCGCCATCGGCGCTTTCCTGCACGTCCAGCTCCACCCAGCTCGCCTTCTGCTCGATGGCCAGCGCAAAGGCGGCCATGGTGTTTTCCGGGCGCGCCCCGGCCGCACCCCGGTGCGCGATGATCTGGATCTCGTCATGCGGCTTGTACCCCATGAAATCGGCCAGCCCCGCCAGAAGGGGAGCCACGGCGATCACCAGGCCAGCCAACAGCGCCCTCCGCAGGACCGGGCGATGGGCGGGCGCGACATCCGCTCCCTGCCCCGGCCAGCCGGCGGCGGACATCAGGACATGGGCCAGCGCCCCGGAGGTAATCGTGGTGACCAGTAGGCTCAGCACCGACCAGGCGGCCAGCAGCAGGGCGAATGCCAGGGCCAGTCGATCGAGGTCCGCGCCGATCCTGGCCGCCAGCCAGCCCGCCACGCCGTGGATCAGCAACGCCGTCCCCGCCACCAACACCGTCGAGATCGCCCCCCAGCCGATCAGCGTCAGCAAAAGCGGCAATCGGCGTCCCCGCAGGGCCTCTTCGCTCCGTGCGAAGCTTGCCCCTGGGGTAACGTCCGAGAACAGCACCAGCGGCAGCGCCACGGACCAGCCGAGCAGCTTGCGGATGAGCACGATCGACATGGCCGCCAGCAGCAGACCGTCGATTACGACCACCCGGATGAGCTCCGGCGGTCTCTCCTTGAGGTAATAGTTGATGTCGTAGTCCGTGAGCCCCTGCTGGGCCACGAGCAGTGCCACCACGAGGAAAGGGGCGACAATCACCAGCAGCCGCAGCAGGAGACGCCAGGCAAAGCCGATGATCCGGGGCAGACGCGGCAGGATCTTCGCCACGCCGACCTCGAAGCGGCGCTGCCCCGTCTGGCGCGCGTCCTGGCCGATGGCCATCATGAAGGCGGTGTCCAGAACCGCGGCACTGAGCACCAGGCTCCCAGCCACCACAGCGGCCACGAAGCCCACCGGCGAGAGCAGATACATCGCGATGTCGAAATCCGACAGGGCCGGCTGACCCGAGAGCGCGATTGCCCCGCGGATCGTCAGCGAGAGCAGCGGCGCCAGCGCCGCCAGCACCAGCACCGAGAACACGAGATGCGACAGCAGGAGCGGCCATCGCAGCTTCCAGGCCAGATGGAATGCGTCGCTCAGCGTGCGCCAGGGGCCGTCGGTCATGGGGTCCACCTCAGTCCTCTTGTCCGGTTGCGCCGCGAAAGATCCGGGCGTGCGGGGTCCGCCCTTGGCAGCCGGTCAACGGTAGGCACCGGGAAGCTTAGCAGTCAGCCGACGAGGACGGCTCCCGCAGTTCTCTTGTTGGCCGGTCAGAGCCCGAACGGCGCCATGGGAAGTGAAAAACCATGAGCTTCCCAGATACAGCGATCAAGAGCGCTGATGAGGCACGGGCGCAGGACCGTTGTCGAGCCGTCTGGGTGGGCTCCTGTCAGGTATACGACTGGCTAACCCGAAAAAACGGCCGCGTGGTTTGCGGCGGCGTTTGGCGAATAGCTAGAGCCGGCCGAGCCAGTACTGCGGGCGCCGCCGATGGTGCGCCACCGCGAGTACTTGCACAATACCGGCCCGTTCTCGATACAAAACCGTGAAGGGGAACCTTCTCATTCGCAGGCGTCGGACATCCGAGCCCTCTTCCACGGGATTTCGATGAGGTGAGGTGGACCCCATGAGCTGGACAGCCGGAGGG
>JBAPYD010000655.1:0-8214 GCA_049284555.1 Chromatiaceae bacterium
CGCCACCACGGGCCCCGCCGGCTCCGGACGACGGGCGGCGGGGGGGGCGGCTGCTCGGTCCCCGCTCAGACAAACCGGGAGCCGTCCAGCCGCCGGGCATTGATGAAGTCGGCCGCATCCATCGCACGCTTGCCGGGCGGCTGTAACCGCGTGATCCGCAGCAGCCCATCGCCGGTGGCGACCAGGATCCCGGTCTTCTCGGCCGACACCACCTCCCCGGGAAGCGCGCCAACGCCCCCACCCTCGATCGCCTGGGCGGACCAGATACGCAGACTTTCCCCCTTCAGACTCGTTTGGGCCACGGGCCAGGGATCGAAGGCCCGCACCTGACGCTCGATGGCGAGGGCTGGGTGGCCCCAGTCGATCCGGGCCTCCGCCTTCTCCAGCTTGTTGGCATAGGTCGCCAGGGCGGCATCTTGGGGCTCGGGCACCCGCGAGCCGTCCGCGATCCCGGGCAGCGCCTCGATCAGGGCCTGGGCCCCGAGGACGGCCAGCTTGTCGTGGAGGCTGCCACCGGTCTCGGCCGGCTCCAGGGTCACCTCACGGCACAGATAGACCGGCCCCGTGTCGAGCCCCGCCTCCATGCGCATGATACACACCCCGCTGACCGAATCGCCGGCCAGGACGGCGCGCTGGATGGGGGCGGCACCGCGCCATCTGGGCAACAGGGAGGCGTGGACGTTGACGCACCCGAGCCTGGGGGCCTCGAGGACAGGGACCGGCAAGATCAGCCCGTAGGCCGCAACCACCATCAGATCCGGTGCCAAGGCACGCAGCTCGGCCAGGGCCCCTGGGTCGCGCTTGAGCGAGAGGGGCTGATACACGGGGATGCCGTGGCTCAGGGCGAGGGACTTGACCGGGCTCTGATGGAGCTTACGCCCACGACCCGCCGGGCGATCGGGCTGGGTGTAGACGGCGACCAGGTCGTGGCCCGCATCGATCAGGGCCTGCAGCGAGGGGACGGCGAAATCGGGGGTTCCGGCGAAGACCAGGCGAAGGGGCTTCATTGGGCGGCGATGCCGATTCGAGGCCGGGTCGGGAATCGGCGCTAGATCGCCTGACGGCGATGCGCCGCCGGCACCTGGCCCTGGCGATGCTCCTTCTCCAGCTTGTGGCGGATTCGCTGGCGCTTCAGGGCGGAGATGTAGTCGACGAAGAGCTTGCCGTCGAGATGGTCGATCTCGTGTTGGATGCACACCGCCAGGAGCCCGTCGGCCTCCAGCTCGAAGGGCTCACCCTCCCGGTCCAGGGCCCGCACCCGGATCCACTCGGCCCGGGTCACCGGCTCGTAGAAGCCGGGAACGGAGAGACACCCCTCGTCCATCTGCTCCTCGCCCCTACGCTCCAGGATCTCGGGATTGATCAGGCACAGGGGGGCGTCGTTGGCCTCCGAGACGTCGATGACGATGACCCGCAGCGGGATATTCACCTGGATGGCGGCCAGACCGATCCCCGGGGCGGCGTACATGGTCTCGAACATGTCGTCCACGATCCGCTGGATGCGCGCGTCCACGGCCTCGACCGGATGGGCCGTATTTCGCAAACGGGGGTCGGGAAATGTGAGGATATCGAGCTTTGCCATGTTCACGATTGAAGGAGACTTTGGGCGATTCGCCCGGACGGGGCTTGGGACGGTCGAGCCGGCAGGATCGATCCGTTCGGAGCCAAAGCAACCCTGGTGGCCGCACGTTCGCACCCTGCGATACTATCCGGGTGATACTACACCCCGAGATGGGGCCGGGTGAATCCCGAATCGACCCTTGTGGAGGACCCATGCGCGCCCCTCTCCTATCGAGCCAGACCCTCCCGATCCTGCTCCTACTCACCCTTTCACTCGTCGCCCCAGGGGCACGGGCCGTGACCCTCAAGGCCGACGCCCCGGACACCTACGTGGTGCAACCGGGCGACACGCTCTGGTCCATCGCCGGCCGCTTCCTGGAGGATCCCTGGCGCTGGCGGGAGGTCTGGCGCGGCAACAACCTGGGCGATCCGAACCGGATTTTTCCCGGCGACGTGTTGACGCTCTCCGTTCGGGATGGCCAGCCGAGTATCGGAGTGGACCAGGGATCCGAGCACGGGACCACCGCCGGCATGCGGGTCGTGAAGTTGAGCCCGAAGGTGCGGGTATCCGCCCTCAAGGAGCCGGTCCCGACGATCCCGATCGCGAGCATCGCCCCCTTCCTCACCATGCCCTACGTGGCCGACACGGATCGGGTGCGACGCGCGCCCTACGTGGTGGGATTCCCGGACGAGCGCATCGTGGCCGGGGTCGGCGACTCGGTGTATGTCCGGCGCATCGATGACGCCGTCGGCCAGCGTTTCCAGATCCTGCGACCGGGGGACAGCCTTCAGGATCCGGAGACCAACGAGACGTTGGGGCACCTGGCAGTGTTCGTGGCCAGCGCGGAGCTACAGCGGGCGGGAGACCCCGCGAAGCTTCGGGTCCTGCGTTCGGAGCGGGAGGTCGCCATCGGGGACCGCGTCATCCCCGCGGCCCTGGAGGAGCCCCTGACCAACTTCTTCCCCCGTCCGGCCGCCGCCGGGATGCGGGGACGCATCCTGGCGGTGCTCAACGGGGTGTCCCAGATCGGTCAGTACGACGTCGTGGTGATCAACAAGGGCACCAAGGATCGGGTGGAGCGCGGGGACGTGTTCGAGGTCTATCAGGGGGGCGGCAAGGCGCGTGACCAGGTCCGCGCGGGCGGCTCGGACTTCAACTGGAGGGACGAGAGCCCCTTGTCGACCGAATTCTGGTACGGGTCCGACGCCAAGATATTCCGTTGGCGTAGCGACCCCTTCCCACCCGCGGTCGAGGTGCGTTATCCGCGGCCCACCTACATCCGGCCATACGAGCGGTCCGGGGTGCTGATGGTCTTCCGTACCTTCGACCGCGTCAGCTTCGGGCTGATCCTAGAGGCGACGCGAGCCATGCAGGTCGAGGACCGGGTCGCCGCACCACGTCCCTAGGGGCTCGCGCCGATTCGCGTGTCAGAGCGCAGCGATCCGGGGCCTGCCGTTATCGATTGGCTGGCCCTGGTTGCGGCCCCCGGCGTCGGTCCGCGCACCGTCGGGCGGCTGCTCGCCCGATTCGGCGAGGCAGCGGCGGTGCGCCGAGCCTCGGCCGAGACACTGGAGCAGCTCGGACTCGGGGACCAGGCCATCGAGGCGCTGCGTTCCCCCGACCGGGTCGGGATCGACCGCGCACTCGCGTGGTCCGAGCAACCGCAGGCCCACATCCTGACGCTCTCCGACCCTCGCTACCCACGCCTGCTGAAGGAGATCCCGGACCCGCCGCCGGTCCTCTATGTCCGCGGTGACCCCCTGGTGCTCTCGGAGCCCCAGATCGCCATCGTCGGCAGTCGCAACCCAACCCCGCAAGGAGCGCTGATCACCCGCGAGCTGGCGAGCCAGCTCGCGACATGGGGGCTGGTCGTGACCAGCGGGCTCGCGGTGGGGGTGGACGGGGCCGCCCACCAGGGGGCCCTGCTGGGTGGGCGCACCGTCGCCGTCCTGGGAACCGGCCCCGACCAGGTCTACCCGGCGTGCCATCGGGACCTGGCCCGGCAGATCCCCACCCAGGGTGCCCTCGTAAGCGAATACCCTCCGGGGGAGGGACCCCGAGCACGCAACTTTCCTCGGCGCAACCGTCTCATCAGCGGGCTCTCGCTCGGTGTCCTGGTCACGGAAGCGGCCCCGCAGAGCGGCTCCTTGATCACGGCTCGGCACGCCTTGGAGCAGGGTCGGGAGGTGCTTGCGGTTCCAGGTTCGGTGCGCAACCCGCTCGCCCGCGGCTGCCACGCCCTGATCCGGGAGGGTGCCCGCCTGGTCGAGGACGCGGACCAGGTCCTGGCGGAGCTGGCCCCCATGCTGCGGGGTGTAATCGCCGCCCCGCCAGTCTCCGAGATCGAGTCAACCCCGGGATCGATCGAGATGGAATCGACTGCCCGCGGGGGGTTGGATCCGGACTATCGTCGCCTGCTCGACACCATGGGATACGACCCCATTGCCATTGATGAGCTCGTGCGGACGACCGGCCTGACCGTGCAGAGCCTGTCTTCCATGCTGTTGGTATTGGAGTTGGAGGGTCATGTATCATCCGCTCCCGGCGGCCGTTATTGCCGAGTCCGGTGAGCCGCCCGACCGGTTGTCGGCCGGTGGCTCCAGCGAGGTTGGCGAATGTACGAGAACATGGTCGATGTCCTGATCTACCTCTATGAGAACTACATGGATGGGGAAAACCGTCCGCCGGTCGACCAGGGGGAGCTGGAGGACGAGCTGAGCCAGGCCGGGTTCAGCAACCCGGAGATCGAGAAGGCCCTGCGTTGGTTGGACGAGCTTGCGGCCGGCGCCGACGCCCCCTATCGGGATCACAAGGTCGGGGCCATCCGCATCTTTGCGGAAGAGGAGTGCGCCAAGCTCGACCTGGAGGCTCGCGGTTTCCTCCTGTTCCTGGAGCAGAGCGGTATCCTGGACCCGGCGAGCCGAGAGCTGGTGATCGAGCGGGCGCTTGCCATCGACCACCCGGTGGTGGCCGTCGACGAGCTCAAATGGGTCGTCCTGCTGGTCCTGCTGAATCGGCCCGGTCGGGAGGACGCCTTCACCCAGATGGAAGACCTGGTCTACAACGAGGCTCCCGAGTATCTGCACTAGGAAGCGGCGAGTAGCTGGTCACCAGGGGCAAGAATCGATCACCGACCTTGAGATCTGCCGGGAGCCTCCCAAACTCCCCGCCGCACCAGGACGCCGGGGTCCTATCTGACGTGAGTGCCCTACCACAGAACGGGGCCTAGCCCATTCGCTCGCAAACCAAGGCGCTCCCGCCACGATCGGGCGGCAGGTCGGGCACGGACCAGACACCTGCCTCCCTGCTCGCCAGGTCTCTGCCATCTCGCCACTCGCTACTCGCTACTCGCCACTCGAATGAACCTCGTCATCGTCGAATCCCCCGCCAAGGCCAAGACCATCAAGAAGTACCTTGGACCGGACTTCGAGGTCCTGGCCTCGTACGGTCATGTGCGGGATCTGATCCCCAAGGAAGGGGCGGTGGACCCGGCGCACGGGTTCGAGATGAAGTATCAGATCATCGACCGCAACGAGCGGCACGTTCAGGCCATCGCCAAGAAGCTCAAGCAGGCCGAGGCGCTCTATCTGGCCACGGACCCGGACCGTGAGGGCGAGGCCATCTCCTGGCACCTCTTCGAGATTCTCAAGGCACGCCGACAGCTCGGCAGCAAGCCGGTGCACCGGGTGGTGTTCAACGAGATCACCAAGCGCGCCGTCCAGGAGGCCGTGGCCAATCCGCGCGGACTGTCCTTCGACCTCGTCAATGCCCAGCAGGCGCGTCGCGCCCTGGACTATCTGGTGGGCTTCAACCTCTCTCCGCTCCTATGGAAGAAGGTGCGCCGCGGTCTCTCGGCCGGCCGGGTTCAGAGCCCGGCGCTTCGCCTGATCTGCGAGCGGGAGTCGGACATCGAGGCCTTCCAGCGCCGGGAATACTGGACCCTGGAGGCGGACTGCGAAAAGGACACCCGCCCCTTCACGGCCCGGTTGGTGGAGCTCGCCGGCGGCAAGGTGGAGCAGTTCACGATTGTCGACGAGGTGCGTGCGGCGCAGGTGCGCGACACCCTGGAACGTGCGGCTCAAGGATGGTTGCGGGTGGAGCAGGTGGAGCGCAAGCAGCGTAAGCGCTTCCCGGCCCCCCCCTTCATCACCTCCACCCTGCAGCAGGAGGCTGCCCGCAAGCTGGGCTTCACCGCCCAGCGCACCATGCGGGTGGCCCAGCAGCTCTACGAAGGGGTGGACGTGGGCAGCGGTGCCGTCGGGCTCATCACGTACATGCGTACCGACTCGGTCAACCTGGCCCAGGAGGCCCTTGCCGAGATCCGCGCCTACGTGGCCGAGCGCTATGGCGCGGACCACCTGCCAGAGGGCCCGCGACTGTACAAGACCAAGGCGAAGAACGCCCAGGAGGCCCACGAGGCGATCCGCCCCACCTCGATCCTTCGGGAGCCGGCTGCCGTCAAGCCGCACCTCAGCCAGGAGCAGTTCCGGCTCTACGAGCTGGTGTGGAAGCGCACCCTCGCCTGTCAGATGGAGCATGCCCTGATCAACCAGGTGTCGGTCTCCTTGAGCGCCGGGGCCGGCAATCTGTTTCGGGCCACCGGCTCCACGGTGGCGGAGCCCGGCTTCATGCGGGTCTACCTGGAGGGGCGCGACGACGCCACGGCCGGGGACGATGATGAGGAGAAGACCCTGCCCCCCTTGGAGACCGGAGACCTGGTGGACCTGGCGGCCATCCGGGCGGAGCAGCACTTTACCGAGCCGCCGCCCCGCTATACCGAGGCATCCCTGGTCAAGGCCCTCGAGGAGTACGGGATCGGCCGGCCATCCACCTATGCCTCCATCATCTCCACCCTGCAGGAGCGGGAGTACGTGGTCCTGGATAAGAAGCGCTTCCTGCCGACCGACGTGGGGCGGGTGGTCAACAAGTTCCTGACCGAGTACTTCGACACCTACGTGGACTATGACTTCACCGCCCGGCTGGAGGACGAGCTGGACGCCGTCTCTCGGGGCGAGGAGGACTGGAAGCCGGTCCTCGAGCAGTTCTGGCGCCCCTTCAAGGAGCGGGTGGACCATACGCAGGAGAACGTCAAGCGCAGCGACGTCACCCAGGAGCTGATCGACGAGGTCTGCCCGCAATGCGGCGGCCAGCTCTCCATCCGGCTCGGGCGCAATGGCCGCTTCATCGGCTGCACCAACTATCCCGCCTGCGACTACACCCGTGACCTCAACGGCGACCGGCAGGAGCCCGAGGCACGGGAGATCGTCCAGGGCCGCGTCTGCCCCAAGTGCGGGTCGGAGCTGGAGGTCAAGAACGGGCGTTACGGCAAGTTCATCGGCTGCAGCGCCTACCCCAAGTGCAGGCATATCGAGCCATTGGATCGCCCCGAGGACACGGGCGTGACCTGCCCCAAGTGCCACAAGGGAACGCTACAGAAGAAGAAATCCCGCCGCGGCAAGCCCTTTTACTCCTGCTCCACCTACCCGAGCTGCGACTATGCGGTGTGGAACCCGCCGCTCGCCGAGCCTTGCCCCAGGTGCGGCTGGCCGATCCTGACCCTCAAGACCACCCAGCGCAAGGGCGCCGAACGGGTCTGTCCCCAGAAGGACTGCGGCTTCAGCGAGCCCTACGAGCCTGCGGAGGAGGCCCTCCAGGACGAGCCGGAATCGAGCTGAGCCCCGGTCCGTCCGTGCACAGCCTCCGGATGCCGCTCACCCCCTTCGGCGCTCCGGTCCCGAGTTTGATTCGCCGAGCTGCGGCGCGTCGATCCGCCAGGCAATTGAGCAGCGCCTCCGATCTACGTGATAATGATCGTTTAGGCCAAGGACCAGGGGGCTTGGGTGTGGATGGGACCGACGAGCCGTATGGTGGCACGGCGCATGGCCCCCGGGGCAATCCTGGCATCCTTGCTGGGTGTCTGGTTGGTAGTCTGGCTCTCGTCCTGCCCCCAACCGCAGTCACCCCTGCGGCTTGCGACCACCCCCTGGATCGGCTATCAGCCCCTCGTCCTCGCGGAGGACCTCGGTCAATTCCCCCACGACGCGATTCGCCTCGTGGAGTTCAGCTCCAACACCGAGTCGCTGCGGGCGCTTCGCAACCGGGACGTCGAAGCGGCCGCCCTCACCCTCGACGAGGCCCTGCTGCTCTCCGCCGAGGGGCATGACACCGCCGTGATCCTGATGCTCGATTGCTCCTCCGGGGCGGACGCCCTGGTCGCCCGGCCCGAGATCGGCTCACTGAGTGATCTAATCGGCCGGCGCGTGGGGGTCGAGAGCAGCGCCAATGGGGCGTACGTGCTGAAGCGCGCCCTTCAGCTAGCCGGGCTGGCCCCCGCGGATATCGAGATCGTGCCCCTTCCCGCCGGCGATCAGGTGGCGACCTACCGAGCCGGATTGGTGGACGCGCTGGTCACCTACGAGCCCCTGCGAACCCAGCTCGCGGCCCTCGGCGCCGTGACCCTTTTCGATAGCCGGGAGATCCCCTATGAGATCGTGGACGTACTCGCCGTCCGACGCGAGGTGATCAGGGAACGGGATGCGCAAGTCGAGCGGCTCCTGCGAGGCTGGTTTGCAGCCGTGGACCATCTCGCCAGCGCACGCGACGAGGCGGCCGCGCGGCTCGCGCCCCGCCTCGGCTTGCGGTCCGCCGACTAC
>JBAPYD010000656.1:0-4480 GCA_049284555.1 Chromatiaceae bacterium
GAGTACCGTTGACACGGCAAAAGGAGGCGGGGGGACTACCCAGGTCTCTGGAAAACCGGTGGGATTTCGTCGAATCTGGCAGACGCCTTGCTTCGATCGCCTTTGTCTGATCCATTTTATAGGATCAGTGGATCGGAGACTTCCTCTCAAGCGGCAGAGTAACAGGTTTCCGAGCGAATGGGAAAGGTATTTCACCATCGCCGCCGTGCTCCTGAAGGAGCATGACCCGCGCCATCCAAGTCGCCCCCTGTGCGTCGACCAAGGCGCCGACGTGCGGAGGCGTCATCGGCTCTTCTTGGTGGCCAAGGCACGCGTGCTCTTGCCCGTTGCGTTGCGAAGGTTGAAGTCCGCGGCGCAACCCTCCGCGTAGTCCGTCACCTCCTCCGGCGTGCCGCGGTGATAACCCGTGATACGAGCAGGCCCGCTCGCGAGCACGTAGCGATACCAGTCGCCCCCCTGGGCGCCATCGGGCATGTCGACCTTCTCCACGGAGGCGACCTCGAAATGACGCCGGAGGAGGGGGCTGGGCGTGTCGTCGTCCGCTTGCGTGACGTTGATCGCGGGGGCGGGCGTGGTGAGCGGATCCGAGCTCATAAGGACCTCCTACTGCTTCAGTGGCTCAATGGTTGGCCGCAAACAGACGGCGCTCCTTCGCAAGTCGCGGGCTGGCTGGATTCCCACGACAAGCGGTTAGTTTTATTACTTTGGGGCGTTCCCGAAGAATGCGAGTACGTCGGGTCCACAGCGCTCGGATCTGCGCCCGCCCACCAAGACGCCCCCCGAGGCCCTGATTCTTATGGTGACATGGCATTCCCTGGATCTCGCGGAGACCTATGGGACGCTCGCCAGCGGCCCCGCCGGACTGACATCGCCGAAGGCGAAGGGCCGCCTGAGGGAGCACGGCCCGAACATCATCGAGCGGGTCAGGGGCGACGAGCCGATGCGGATCCTCTGGCGCCAGATCGACAACCCGCTGATCTGGGTGCTGCTCGCCTCCTCCGGGGTCGCGGTCGCACTCGGCAAGGTGACCGACGGTCTCGTGGTCCTCGCGGTGGTGGTGCTGAACAGCCTCATCGGCTTCGTCCAGGAATACCGCGCCAGCCGAGCGATCGAGGCCCTCACCGGCATGGTGCCAGAGTACGCCACCGCGCTGCGCGACGGGGCACGGCAGCGAGTACCCGTCGCCCACCTCGTGCCTGGCGATGTGGTGATGCTCTCCTCTGGTGATAAGGTCCCGGCAGACCTGCGGCTGACGACGGTCAAGAACCTGAGGATCGACGAGGCGGCGCTGACGGGGGAATCGGTCCCGGTCGAGAAGTCGGTCAGCCCCGTGGCCACCGGCGCCTCCATCGGCGATCGCGCATCCATAGCCTTCGGCGGGACCCTGGTGACCTACGGCACCGCCATCGGGGCCGTGGTGGCGACCGGTGCCGGAACGGAGCTCGGTCGGATCTCCACCCTCCTCCAGGAGGCGCCCCCCCTGGAGACCCCCCTCACTCGGGCACTTGCCGTCACGGTGGTGGAGGTGTGGACGCCGGCGGGCGGCGCCTGCCAGGTGGAGGGCGTGGGCTAGGCGCCGGAAGGAGGCTTTCGACGGGATCAGGGTGAGCACGGCCCCGCGTCCGATGATGTGACGCGCCTGCTCCTCGACGCGGCCCTCTGCAGCGATGCCGCCCTGCACCAGCACGCCGGCCACTGGACCATCGCCGGCGACCCCACCGAGGGGGCGCTGGTCGTGGCGGCGGAGAAGGCAGGCGTGTCGGTCGAGCAGGCCCGTCGCCGTTGCGCGCGCCTCGACGCCATCCCCTTCGAATCCGAGAACCAGTTCATGGCCGTCCTGCACAGGACGCCGGAGGGAGACCGGCGGGTGATCATCAAGGGCGCCCCGGAGGTGGTCCTGCACCGTTGCGGCGACGGGACCGACGGCGTGGACCACGCCGCGATGCACGCCGATGTGGACCGGATGGCCTCGCGGGGGATGCGGGTGCTCGCGCTCGCGGAAAAGTCGGGGAACGGGATCGGCGAGGAGCTGCACCTCGATGGCGTGGCGGGAGGGCTGCGCTTCCTGGGGCTGATCGGCATGATCGACCCGCCCCGCCAGGTGGCGGTGGAGGCCGTGCGGGCGTGCCAGGCGGCAGGCATCCGCGTGAAGATGATCACCGGCGATCACCGGGCGACGGCCCAGGCGATCGGCCGGGAGCTGGGGCTGGCCAATGAGGGCGCGGCCGTGGCGGGCGCGGCGCTGGACGGCCTGCCACCGGAACACCTGCGGACCCTCGCCGGGACCTCGGTCTCGAAGGAGGCGGCGGACGTCGTCCTCACAGACGACAACTTCGCCACCATCGTCGCGGCCGTCGAGGAGGGCCGGCGGGTCTACGACAACCTGATCAAGAGCCTGGCCTTCGTGCTCCCCACCAACCTGGGCCTGGCCCTGATCCTGATCTACGCGGTGCTGCTCTTCCCCTTCGACCCGCACAACCGTCTGCTCCTGCTCCCCATCGAGCCGACCCAGATCCTCTGGATCAACCTGGTTGCCGCGGTGCCATTGGCCCTGCCCCTGGCCTTCGAGGCCAACGAGGCGGACGTCATGAGCCGACCGCCCAGGGACCCGAGGGCGCCCGTCCTCTCCCGCTTCGTCGTCTGGCGTACCGTCGTCGTCGCGCTCCTGATGACGGCGGGCGCGGTCGGCGTGTTTCAGTGGGCATACGGTCAGTATCTGGAAACGGGCGCGCCCCAGCCCGTGGCGCTGGCGGAGGCCCAGACAATGGCCGTGACCACCGTGATCATGTTCCAGATCTTCTACCTCCAGCAGAGCCGCTCCCTGCGGGACCCCCCTGTGGCGGATGGGTCTGCTCAGCAACCCGACGGTCTACCTCGGGGTCGCCACCGTCCTACTGGCGCAGGCCGCATTCATCTATCTGCCCCCATTGCAGACCGTGTTCGGGAGCGCGCCCCTGTCCTGGACCGACCTCGTCATTGCGACCCTCGTTGCTCTCCTGATCGTGCCCGTGGTCACGCTGGAGAAACGGCTGCTCCGGCGCGTCGACTGAGGCCGCTGAGGCTCCGGAGGATGTGGGGCCCAGGACCGTCGTGGACGCCCGGCCGTCCAGGGAGCCGGGCCACCCTCGCGATCCGATCGCCATGATCGTTGCACATCATTACCCCTGGATCAGCGGCACCCGGGGCTGGCGCTCGTTGCCGAACCGCTCCTGCTCATCCTCGCGAGAGTCCATGAGAGACTCCGCCGGGCCAGGCGCGGCGCGTCCGCTGGGCGACGCCCTCCCTGCAGTTGGGCCGCGAGCCCGTATTCGTTGGTGCCGCTATTGTGCGCCCAGCTTGGGAGATGCTGATCAAATGCCATCCTGGCATCTGATCCGCTCGCACCCCGAGACGCGCGACTCTCGGAATGCTTCACCCATTCCTCCTAATCCCGCTATCGCGCAAACGCTCCGGTTGATCGCTTCGAGCCAGACTCTATCCACCGCAGGCGGCAAGTCCCTGTGGCATCCGGCACATCCACCTAGAGTCCCGACGCGTCCCGACCGATGTTGTCTGCCCAATCTGGAAGTTTCACGTCCTCGATGGTCAGTACCGCATCTCAGCCGCGCAGAACGATTCCTCGGCCCGCGAGCGGGAACGACCGTTCGTTTCAAGCACGCCCATTACTTCTCTATCGCTCGACGGGGATCTTTGTACCGCACTGCACCAAGCCGACTGCGTCGATAGCCGAAATAAAGACCAGTGAGGCTGGGCCACGACTTCACGGAATTCACCAACCGTGGCGCCTCCTCGGCCCGCCACGGGGGCAGAGATCCGGCAGCTCACGGAGGGGACTGTCTGGGTTGCTCGCCCAAGTGGCCGTCTGCGGCACCCGAGTACAGCCCGTTTTGCATTGCGCAAGGACGTGGGCTGGGATTGCCTGGCGTTCCGCAGGGGCAAAGTCACCCCGATTGGAGCCTCATCCGCAAGCATCGCTTCCCCAATCTCCGGCGTAGGGACTCCGGTTACCCGGAGCCCCCGCCACAGTCCCGGACGTGCGGTTTTCCCGCATCCGGTTCCTCGGTTGTACTCGCTTTCGCGTGAGCGAAAGAATTCATGCAAACACCGCTCGTGCGAATGGCTTCTCGGTGATACGGGGCTTGGCGATGCCCAGCTTCGCCAGGGCGCGGTTGAATGCCGGCCAGGTGAAGCTGGCGCGTTTGCCGCCGCGCCGGTTGAGCCATTTGAATGCACAGGTGACGGCGTGTTGGAAGAAGCGCCACAGGTCTTGGGAGTTACCCCGCAGACCATAGTAGTTGTAGTGCCCCACCAGCCGTCGATTCAGTCCTTGGATGAAGTCCCTGCCGCGTAGGTGTCGATGGCTCTTGATCCAGTCAGTGATGCGCCGGCGCGCGCCCTGAAGCTTCTTGCGGGCGGTGCGGCGCATGACCCGCGGGGTGCCGCCTCGGTCTCGCCACCAGTACAGCTCGAAGCCGAGGAA
>JBAPYD010000657.1:0-3268 GCA_049284555.1 Chromatiaceae bacterium
CATGAACGGGTCGTCCAGGGCGTGCAGGACGAGGGTGGGCGTGGTGATCCGCGGCAGGAACTGGCGGCTGCTTGCCCGGCTGTAGTAGTCGTGCACGCCGGCGAAGCCGCACAGGGGCGCGGTGATCCGGTCGTCGAACTGGTTGAAGTCCCGGATTCGGTCGATCTCAACCGGCACGGGGCAGGGCCGATCCTGGAATTTGCGGCGGAAGGCGTCCTTGAGCTTGGCCATCAGGTAACCGCGGTAAAGTCGGGAGGCGCCGAGGTCCAGGCGCAGCATGGCATCCCGCAGGACGAAGGGGACGGAGACCGCGATCCCCGCCGCCACCAGGGGGCGCTCGGTCTCCCCCAGATACTTCAGCAACAGGTTGCCCCCGAGGGAGAAGCCGATCGCGGCCCGCGGGGCACCCTCGGGGTCCTGGGCCAGGGCCGCGAGGACCTCCGCGAGGTCCTCGGTGGCCCCCGAGTGATAGGAGCGATCGAGCCGGTTGGGCTCCCCGGAGCACCCCCGCAGGTGCATGAAGATCGGCGCGTAGCCGGCGCGCGCCAGGGCGTCCATGAGGGTTCCCGCGTAGTGGGATTGCAGGTCCCCCTCGAGGCCGTGGATCACGAGGACACGGACCCCCCCCGACCCCCCCATGCGCAGGTCGATGAAGTCCCCGTCGCAGAGCTCGATTCGCCGACGCGTCAGGGGAAGGCGTGGGCGGCGCCTTGCCAGGCTGGGCCAGATCGTCTGGAGGTGGGGCCCCGGCAGCCACCAGGCGGGGCGAAATCGGCTCGCGACGATGCGGCCGCCCCCGGTGTGAAGCGGCGGACTAGACGCCCTGGTGGGCATAGAGGCTGGCATAGAGTCCGTCCTCTTTGATCAGGTCTTCGTGGCGCCCCTGCTCGGCAACCCGTCCGTCCTCCAGGACGTAGACCCGATCCGCCTGGCGCACCGCGCTCAGGCGGTGGGCGATGATGAGGGTGGTGCGGTCCCGCAGGAAGCTGGACAGCGCCTCGTGGAGCCGTCCCTCGGTCTCGCCGTCGAGGGCCGAGGTCGCCTCGTCCAGGATCACCACCTTGGGATCGGCGAGGACCATGCGGGCCACGGCCAGCCGTTGGCGCTGGCCGCCCGAGAGACGCACGCCGTCACGTCCCAGTCGGGTGTCGAGGCCCTGGTCGAGTCCCTCCACCACGTCCCGCAGCTGGGCCACCTCGAGGGCCTGCCAGAGCCGGGTGTCCGGCGTTTGCCTCCCGAGGGTCAGGTTCATCCGTACGGTGTCGTCGAAGAGGGCGGGATGCTGAAGCACCGTGGCCACCTGACTGCGCACCACGTCCATGCCGATCAGATCGACGGGGACCCCGTCGAACCGAACCACCCCGGCGGTGGGGGCGTAGAGTCCGAGGATCACCTGGACCAGGGTGGTCTTGCCACCCCCGCTGGCCCCCACGAAGGCCACCCGCTCGCCGGCCGCGATCGAGAGGGAGATGCCGTCCAGCACCGGCGGTCCGTCCCCGTAGGCGAAACGGATGTCGTCCAGGGTGACGGAGACCGTTCGCTTGCCGGCAAAGGGATCGAGGCGATGGGGAAACGCCGGCTCCAGGTCCATGGTGAGCAGCCGGTTGACACGGCTCAGGGCCGACTCGGCGGCATGGTAGGCGTACTGGACATTCAGCACCTCCTGGACCGGACCCATCATGAACCAGAGGTAGGAGAAGACCGCCATCATCTGCCCGATGGTCAGCCCCGAGAAGAGGACCATCAGCATGGCGAGCGCCCGGAAGCTGTCGAACCCGAACATCAGCACGTCGAAGGAGATCCGGCTGCCCGCGTCGCTCTTCCAGGCGAAGGCGGCGGCGAAGTCGCGGATCTCCCGGGCCCGCCCGATGATGCGGCCGATGTAGAAGCGCTCGCGGTTGCCGGCGCGGATCTGCTGGATGGCGTCGAGGGTCTCGGCGAGGGACTCCTGGAATGCCTGGTAGGCGGTGATCTCCCGTTTCTTGAGCTCCGCAACCTTGCGCCCGAACAGGGTGGTCACGGTAATGACGAGCGGATTCAGGAGGATGATGAACAGCCCGAGCCGCCAGTCCATCCAGAGGAGCACCACTGCGGTGCCGACGATGCGCAGCACCGCGACCAGGAACTTGCTGGTGGCCCCGCCGACGAAGCCGTCGATGGTGTCCAGGTCGGTCACCAGGTGGGAGGCCACGGTCCCGCTGCCCAGGGTCTCGTACTGGGCCATGGAGACCCGCTGGAGCCGGGCCAGGAGGTCCCGACGCATGCGAAAGATCACGTCCTTGGAAATGCGCGTGAACTCCCGGGTCTGGAGCACCCCGAGCAGGGTCGCGCTCAGGCGCAGGGCGAGGGTGAAGAACAGGACCGCGACGATGTACAGGACCGGTCCGTGCCAGGCATCGGGGAAGATCCGGTCCATGGTGCCCACCAGGACCCCTGGCTTGTCCAGCAGGACCTCGTCCACCAGAAAGGGCATCAGGAGCGGCGTGGGGATGCTGACCAGGGCCCCCAGCACCGCGATGAGGTTGGCCAGGATCAGCTCGCGGCGGTGCCGGAAGACCAGCCGCGCCAGCTCGCGCCAGTCGTAGGGACGACTGCGCAGGGTCTCCGGCATGGTCTCGCTGTCTGGCGTCATGGCTGTCATGATGGGGGCGGATTGACGCCCACCCTAACCGATCCTGGAAGCCCGACCCCAGGGTTCGGCGCGAGGGCGCATTGAGCGGGCCGGCGGGACTCGCCTATACTCCCCGGCCACACGACTCCTCCCCGGGGAGTCGTCTTGCGCGAGCGCCGATGATGAATCCCATGCGGACAGTCCTCCCCACCCTGATTGGCGCCCTGTTGTCGGGGTCCCTCTCCCTGCTGCCAGCACCTGCCCAGGCGGACGACCTGATCCAGGTGTACGACCTCGCGGTGCGCAGCGACCCCGTCCTGCGGGGTGCCGAGCAGCAGCTCTTCGCGACCCGGGAGGTGAAGCCCCAGGCCCGTGCCCTGCTGCTGCCCCAGCTGTCGGCGGGCGGTGAGGCCAACTACAACTGGCGGGAGACCCAGGTGCGGGGAACCTCGACCCGATCGGGCGATTACGCGAGCCAGAGCGCCCAGGCCGTGCTCAGCCAGTCGGTGTATAACCGCGCCAGCTGGATGACCCTGAAGCAGTCGGACGATGTCATTGCCCAGGCGGAGGCGGAGTTCCGCAACTCTCAGATCGACCTCATGGTGCGCACCACCGAGGCCTATTTCGACGTGCTGCGGGCAGCGGATGCGGTGACCG
>JBAPYD010000658.1:0-2186 GCA_049284555.1 Chromatiaceae bacterium
CCCCAGTTCACGTCGCGCATGATGTACTCGACCGACGCGAAGGCCTCCGCGGCCGAGGGCTTGTAGCTCATGGCGAGCCAGATTCCCGTGAGGATCTGGAGCACCAGGACCAGGATCGCCAAGGACCCGAAGAAGTACCAGAAGTTGAAGTTCTTGGGGGCGTAGTACTGGGCCAGATGCTCGTTCCAGACCTTGGTGGCCGGGAAGCGCTTGTCGATCCAGCCTAGGAACCCGGTGGTGGTCGTCTCTTCGGCGCTCATTTAGGCGGCTCCTTGATCCTGACCCACCAGGATGGTGGTGTCGTTGAGGTAGGTGTGGATCGGAATCACCAGGTTGGTAGGTGCCGGTACGCCCTTGAAGACCCGCCCCGCGAGATCGAATCGCGACCCATGGCAGGGGCAGAAGAATCCCCCCTTCCAATCGGGCCCCAGGTCATCGGGTGCCACGTCTGGGCGGAAGGTGGGCGAGCAGCCCAGGTGGGTGCAGATACCGACCGCCACCAGGTATTCCGGCTTGATGGAGCGGTTCGGATTCTTGCAGTAGTCGGGCTGCTGGGGCACTTCCGAGTTGGGATCGGTGAGAGCCGGGTCCAGGGTTGGGAGGGCCGCCAGCATCTCGGGGGTGCGGTGCACGATCCAGATCGGCTTTCCACGCCACTTGACGCGCAGCAGGGCGCCTGGCTCCAGCTTGCTGATATCTGCCTCCACGGGTGCCCCGGCGGCCCGCGCCTTCGCGCTGGGGTTCATGGAGGAGATGAAGGGTACGGCGGCGAAGCCAGCACCCACGGCGCCGACCACGCTGGTTGCGATGACGAGTACCCGTCGTCTCTTTGGATCCGCGCCTGATGCGCCCGAGTTCGCGCTCATATCCGACTAACCCCCGAGTGGCGCAGGTCTTCCCGCTCTCGGCGAGCAGGCTTGCTCCCGCGATCTGGATGGAAGATAAGAATATGCCAATTCACTGCAAGACCGGCCGGGCATTCTGCGCGATGGACGCCTCTCAGGTCAAGGTCGAAACCATAGGGGCCGTATGGTCAATCGGGATGCCGCGACGCCATCGAGGAGGGAGAATGGCCGGCCACCGCCTTGGTGCCGGGCGAGCTTCCGCTTCGCAACGCGTGATTGAAGCGTCCGTTCCACACGGCACCGAAGGCCCCGGATGCTCACGGCCGATCCTGGGGACCCTGGGGGGTATGGAATGCGCGTCAGGCCGGGTTCTCGATCTCGATGAAGTGGTGCTCGAGCGCGAACCGCTCCGCGAGATGGGCCCCCAGGGCCTGGACGCCGTAGCGCTCGGTGGCGTGATGCCCCGCCGCCAGATAGGCAATCCCGATCTCCCGTGCCAGGTGGGTGGTCTGCTCCGAGATCTCGCCGCTCAGGAAGGCATCCACCCCCAGTTCCGCTGCCGACTCCAGATAGCCCTGGCCGCCGCCCGTGCACCAGGCGACCCGCTCCACGGCCGCCACGCCGGGATCGACGAGCGTGGTCTGCCGATTCAATTGGCTGCCCACCGAGCTCGCCCATGCGCCAGGCGCGAGGGGGCGTTCGAGCCGGCCCGACCAGACCAGCCCGTTACCGATGGCGCTCGCCTGGGCATCCAGGATGCCCAGACACCGTCCGAGGGTCGCGTTGTTGCCGTATAACGGATGCGCGTCCAAGGGGAGGTGATAGGCGATGAGGCTGGCTCCGCTTGCCATCAGGGCCCGCGCGCGCCGACCTTTGGGGCCCACCAGCCGGGGGTCTTCCCCTTTCCAGAACCAACCGTGGTGGACCAGGAGGGCGTCGGCCCCCAGCTTCGCCGCCTCGTCGATGAGGGCGGCGCAGGCCGTGACCCCGCTCACGAGGAGGCGAATGGGGCGCTCCCCCTCGACCTGCAGGCCGTTGGGGGAATAGTCGGCGAAGCTGCCGGCCTCCAGCAGGGAATCGCAGTAGGCGACAAGGGCGTTGGCGTCGATCATGACGTTGGGCTCGCCTGGTGGGCCGACGGGGCGGGACTCGCGCTCGCCCGGTGGTCCATTGGTCATCGGATCATGGTAGCTTAGGTTCATGCAGTACCGCGGAACAGTCGTGCTCATCGGCGTGGCCCTGGTGGCGGGGGCCGGTGGGGCGCTCATCACGCGCTTCCTCGCCGGCCCCGAGCAGGACCCTGTCGCCGCGTCGTCCCCGCGGGTGTCGAGCGAGGGGCAG
>JBAPYD010000659.1:0-6967 GCA_049284555.1 Chromatiaceae bacterium
TGCCTGCCTGCCTGCCTGCCTGCCTGCCTGCCTGCCTGCGTAGCTTGGCGACGCCTTGAGGGTTGGGATCTCCTGTAGGGGCGAGCGTATCGAATGCCGGGACTGCACTGTATCTATGTCTCCACGAGATAGATCATCTTCTCCCTTTTTGAGCACAATGGAACTCGACGAAGCGGTGAAGCGGCGGGTGCCCCTCCAGGTCCGCTTGCCAAACCCCAGGAGACCCCTGACCACCAGCGTTCGGGCAGTGGCAGAGGTTTTTCTGGTCGAGACCAAACAGGGTTCCGCGGTCGTCTGGCTCGATCCCTTCTGGTGTGCGGCACCGCCGGAGGAGGCCTGTCACATCGCGTACGCGAATCCGACCAGGGATCGGGGATCGGACCGCTGGCTCGACAATGAACCACGCTACGGCCCCAAGTGCCTCGTGTATCAGAAGCCCTTTCTCATAGAGCGGCTGACCCGGGAATCTTCCGCCTGGGTCGAGCACAAGGCCTGGCGGGCGTGGCTCGAGGAGCGGGCGGGGCGATGCGGACGCAAGGCGGCCTGGACTCGGGTCAGGCTGGCGCTTGGGGACCTGATCGTGGCGCGGAGAGTCTGAGGCGAGGCGACATCGGCATAGCGCTCGGTGCGGTTCAACAGTTGGTTGGCCATGAGGGGGTGCCGGCGAGCCAGGTCCCCGGAACCCTGAGATTCGGCGAGAGATGGCGGATTGGTATCTCCCCACGAAACAATGACAGAGGAGCGCGGACCATGACCCCATTGGAGCGCGTGGACGTTCTTTATCGTGAGCTGGTGGCCCACTACGGCGAGGCGGAGGACGCCGAGGTCCGGGCGGCCGTCAAGCTGCTCCTGGTCGCCATCGACGGCCTGAAGCGGCGCGGAGGGACCGGTTGGGCAGGTCTGGTCTACGACTATCTCGCGATCGCGGAGCGAGACCCCGATCGCTTCGATCGGATCCTGCGGGCGAATCGCGCCGGCACGTCCTCCCCGCCGACGGCAGAAGACGCCTTTCTCTGCTAGAGGGGCGCGGGACTGTCCCGAGCGGTGGCAACGCCCCGGGTGCTCCCGTCAATTCCTAGCAGTGCTTCCTGGGCGAGCCCCTGCCCGCCGAGGGATGTGGCCTTGTACACACCGTCCCAATGCGGGCAGTGGTCAACAGGCCCATGTCCAGGAGCCTCCCTGGATATTCGCCGAATTCTCGTAGCCTATTGTTTTTAAGTTAAAAAGTTGACTGGTCAGTTCTTGGCCAGCCTAGAGAAAACCTCACAGGCAAAGGGAGTTAGGCGCTCGATTCCCATTTTGCGCACAGCGTTATCCACAGACTTTGTTGATGAATCAGGAATTCATCATGTTGACTTCGGCTTGTCATCGTTTGGGGGGAATTCACTGGAAGGAGGCGCCGCAACCTATCCACCAACCTGATGTTCGGGCTCTTGGCCATCGGGCTCGACAGAGAGGCCTGCACGCCGAACGGTCCCATGTCGGCGTTCTCTATCCACCGCCGATAGCGGAAACGGTGACCAGCGGCGCGGCAGCTTGGCGTCTCTCAGCGCGCCGGGGGCGCTCGGCTTGCGGTCTCCGACGACGATGCCCGGGCGTGGCGTCCATCCGCGGTGCGGACCTCCATGGCGCGGAGGTGTCCCGCGACGCTTTCGGGATTGCGCTCATGCGGCTCGTCGAACGGGTTGGCGCTCACCAATGAAACACCACGGGTCGCCGCACCCCCGTGTCCTTTCCCAGTCGGAAAAGGGTCTTCCCCTTCGCCGAGCGGACCTCATATCCGCGTCTGGGGCTTGAGTCGCCTTTCGTGCACTGTCCATCAGAGACCGGTCGAGTGCCCGGATGCCTTGGCCCGGAGCCCATTTACGTGGCCGGGCGGGCACTCTGTCCGCCACGCCCAGCGAGGGGGAGTCATGCGCCAAGCCGACCAGCGCCAGGTGGCGCTTCCAGAGCCCGAGGAGCTGCTCGCGGACTACCGGCGAGTACGGCGTCTCACCGAGCGGCTTTGCGAGCCGCTCGCGATCGAGGACTATCTGCTCCAGACCGCCGTGGAGGCGAGCCCGCCCCGCTGGCATCTGGCGCACGTCTCCTGGTTTTTCGAGACCTTTCTGCTCGGGCCCTTCCTGGCCGGCTACCGGCCGTTTCATCCTCGATTCGACTACCTGTTCAACAGCTACTACGAGCAGACGGGCACGGGCTTCTGGCCCCGCGCCGAGCGCGGTCTACTGTCGCGCCCGACCGTGTCCGAGGTCTATGCGTACCGTCGGCACGTGGACCTGGGCATGGAGGCGCTGATTGCCCGCTCGGACCACCCGGACCGGTCGGTCATCGAGGCACGCCTGGCCATCGGGCTCAACCACGAACAGCAGCACCAGGAACTGCTGGTCACCGACATCAAGCGCAACCTCGCCCACAACCCCTTGCGCCCGGCCTATCGTGCGGACCTGCCCGAGTCGCCGCCGGGCGAGCCGGACCTGGTTCGCTACCTGGATTTCGAGGGCGGGCTGGTCGAGATCGGGGCGGGCCCCGACGGTTTCGCCTGGGACAACGAGCGGCCGCGCCATCGGGTCTATCTGCCCCCGTTCGCCCTCGCGGACCGGTTGGTCACCAACGGGGAGTATCTGGAGTTCATCGCCGACGGCGGCTACCGAGCCCCCGCCTTGTGGCTGGCGGACGGCTGGGGCTGGGTCCGCTCCCAAAATATCCATGCGCCCCTCTACTGGGAGTCTCCGGGGGAGTCGGGCCATGGGGAGTGGCGGGTGATGACCCTGGCGGGGATGCGTCCCCTGAACCCCGCGGAGCCCGTGAGCCACCTGAGCTACTACGAGGCGGACGCCTTCGCTACCTGGGCGGGGCGGCGTCTGCCCACGGAGGCCGAATGGGAGCATGCGGCCACCGGTGCGCCGGTGTCGGGCAACTTCGTGGATGACGGCTGGCTGGCGCCGCGCCCGGCGGCGGCGCCCGACGGCAGGCTCAGACAGCTCTTCGGCGACTGCTGGGAGTGGACCGCGTCGGCCTATCTGCCCTATCCCGGCTATCGGCCGGCGCCAGGGGCCCTGGGCGAGTACAACGGCAAGTTCATGTGCAACCAGATGGTGCTTCGCGGGGGCTCCTGCGCGACCAGCCGGGACCACTGTCGTGCCAGTTACCGCAATTTTTTCTATCCCCAGGAGCGCTGGCAGCTCATGGGGCTGCGGCTGGCGGAGGACCGTTCATGAGCCGGGTGGCGGCCGCGCGCACGCGACCTCCGGGCGTCCCCGGGGTCAGGTTTCACGATCACCACCCGACCCCCGCGGACCTGCGGGAGGAGGTTCTGGTCGGCCTCGCCGCTACACCCAAGCGGTTGTCTCCAAAGTTTTTCTACGACCAGCGGGGGTCGCGGCTCTTCGATGCCATCACGGAGCTGCCCGAGTATTACCCTACCCGTACGGAGATCGACATCCTGGTCGCCCATGGGGCGGAGATGGCCGAGCATCTGGGTCGGGGGCAGGTGCTGGTGGAGCTCGGCAGCGGGAGCAGCCGCAAGATCCAGATCCTGCTTTCGGCCTTGGCCCCGTCGGTCTACGTGCCGGTGGATATCTCCCGGGAGCACCTGCTCGCCTCCGCCGAGACCCTGGCGCTGCGTTTCTCGGGCCTGCACATCGAGGCCGTGTGCGCGGACTACTCCGGCCCCTTCGCCCTGCCGTTGGACCCGGGCTGGGGCCGACCCGCGGCCTTCTTCCCGGGCTCCAGCATCGGCAACTTCGAGCCCGCGTCCGCGGCTCGGCTGCTTGGGCGGGTGGCGGCGGTGCTCGGAGTCGGCGGGCGGCTGCTGATCGGCGTGGACCTGGTCAAGGATCTGGCGGTGCTCGAGGCGGCCTACAACGACGCGCAAGGCGTGACCGCCGAGTTCAACCTGAACCTGCTCGCGCGCATCAACCGGGAGCTCGGCGCGGACTTCGACCTCGGCGCCTTCGTCCATCGGGCGCGCTTCAATCCGGCCCCCGACCCGGCCCTGACGGGCGGCCCGGGCCGAATCGAGATGCACCTGATCAGCACGCGCGACCAACGGGTTCGGGTCGCGGGTCGGGTCTTCGACTTCGGCGAGGGCGAGGGTATCCACACGGAGAGCTCGTACAAGTATGACCTGGCCGGATTTCGGCGGCTCGCGGCCGAGGCGGGCTTCCACACCGAGGCGGTGTGGACGGACCCCGGGGCCCGCTTCAGCGTCCATTGCCTGCGCGTGGGGACCCCGCCTGCCGCGCCATAGGCCCCGGACTTCCCCCTTGGCCCGTCCTCCGGCCACCAGGCGTGCCGGGACCGTCGCGTCAGCACCGGGGGGGTGTGGCCGCCTCGGACCGGAGCCTCAGGGCCCGTCGTCGCCCTCCGCGGCGACCCTTGAGCTTGGACCTCGATTCGTCAAGGCCCCCGGGGGGCTTCCCCCGACGGTGATAGACTGGCGCCCAGGTCCGATCACCCGTCCGGGCCGCCCGCTTCTGGATTGGACACCATGGCCCCACCAAATTCGCTGTCCGCGCCCTCGCGCTCCACCCCGGGGACCCACCAGCGGGGCTCGGACAAGCTCGCGCGCATTCCGGTGAAGGTGGAGCCCGCGGCGGAGGCCCTGCGAAAGCCGGAATGGATCCGTGCCCGGGCGCCCGTGGGTCCCGGCGTGACACGCATCAAGCGCATCCTGAGGGACGCCGGGCTCGCCACCGTCTGCGAGGAGGCCCAGTGCCCGAACCTGGGCGAGTGCTTCAACCACGGCACCGCCACCTTCATGATCCTGGGTGATATCTGCACCCGCCGCTGCCCCTTCTGTGATGTGGCCCATGGGCGGCCGCGGCCCCCCGACCCATCGGAGCCCGAGCACCTGGCGGAATCCATCGCGGCCATGGGGCTGCGCTACGTGGTGATCACCTCGGTGGATCGGGACGACCTGCGCGACGGAGGGGCCGGCCACTTCGCGGCGTGCCTGCGGGCCGTGCGTGCCCGTTGTCCCGCCATCCGCCTGGAGGTCCTGGTGCCCGACTTCCGGGGACGGGAGGCGGTGGCCCTCGCCGCCTTCGCCGGGGACGGGGAGCCGGACGTCTTCAACCACAACCTGGAGACCGTGCCGCGGCTCTATGCGAGCGCCCGCCCGGGCGCCGACTATGCCGGCTCGCTCCGGCTCCTCGCCGCGTTCAAGTCGGCCCACCCCGGGGTGCCGACCAAGTCCGGGCTGATGCTGGGTCTCGGGGAGGAGCCCGCTGAGGTCCTGGACGTGATGGCGGATCTGCGGGCCCACGGCTGCGACATGCTGACCCTGGGCCAGTATCTCCAGCCGAGCCGGGACCACCTCCCGGTGCGTCGCTATTGGACCCCGGAGGAGTTCGATGGCCTGCGCGTGGCGGGGGAGTCCATGGGGTTCGCCGGCGTGGCGAGCGGGGCCCTGGTGCGCTCCTCCTATCATGCGGATCGGCAGGCCCGGGGGATCGTCGAGGGGTGACTCGGGTGCAGAGACCGATGCCGGCAGCCCCGGTGCGTGGCTCGATCGAGGTCGCGGGCGCATGTCCTGGCTTGGGCTGATCGGCGGCTTCCTGCTGTTCATGGGCCTGATCGGGGTCGCCCATGCCCTGGACCGACAGACGGCGGAACGCTTCGCCTATCGGCCCTTCGCGATCCCCAATCTCGCCTTCATGCTCCTTCCCCACGGGGTGCTGGTGGCCTTCGTGATCGCGTGGCGCCAGGGGGCCTGGGACGCGCCGGTCCCGGCCCTGGCCCTGGGCGCATTCGCATTGGCGGCCCTGCTCTTCATGGGCGTGATCCTGTGGCGGCGTACGAGCATGGGGATCGCCCTCGCCGCAACCGGGCTCATGGTGGTCGGGGCGCCCATCCTCCTCTTGTCGACGCTGTTCCGTGAGCTGGCCGAGTCCGCTCCGGGCGGATGACCTCCCACGATCGAGTCCCATGGCCACCTATACCGTCATCAAGAGTCTGCTCACCCCTCCAGGGATCCTGATCCTCCTGCTGCTGGGGGCCTTCCTGCTGGCTCGTGGGGTGCTGGCCCGGCTCCTGATCTTCACCGCCGGGACCGTCCTCACTCTGATGACCCTGCCGGTGGTGGCGATCCTGCTCATGACCCCCCTCGAGCCCTTCCCCGCCCTGACCCCGGAATCCATCCCCGGGGACGCTCAGGGGATCCTGGTCCTGGGGGCGGGCAGTGATCCGGCCCCGGAGTACGGGGGCGACACGGTCGACGAGCACAGCCTCAAACGGGTCCGCTATGGGGCCTATCTGCATCGCCTGTCCGGCCTGCCGGTCTATGTCACCGGCGGCGGCCAGCCGGACGGGCGCCCGCCCGTGGCCGCCCTGATGGCACGGACCCTTCGGGACGAGCTCGGTGTGCCGGTCGCCGGGGTGGAATCGGAGAGTCGCACCACCTGGGAGAATGCGGCCTTCGCCAGGCCGATGTTGGAGCGGGATGGCGTCGCGCACGTCCTCCTGGTCACCAGCGCCTGGCACCTCCCCCGGGCGGTGGAGGCGGCGGAGCAGGCGGGTATCCGGGCCACGCCGGCCCCTACCGGCTTCGTCCACTACCCGGGCTGGGAATCGGATCTGGAGCTCAGGGACTGGCTGCCCAGCGCCCGCGCCTTCCTGGACAGCAGCTACGCCGTGCGCGAGCACCTGGGGCGGGTCTGGTACCAGGTCCGATATTGGCTCGAGGGCGCGCCCGGCGCCTGATTACCCCCGGCGGCGTCCGTCCGTGCCGCGGGCGTCGCGAGGCCTGTCGGCGGCTTCCGCTGGACGGCAGGCGCGAGTCCGCGTCTATGCCCGCCGGGGCACGTGGTCGTTGTAGCGCTCCATCAGGTAGCCCAGACAGTCCTGGCGGATGACCTCCTGGCTGCGGGTGAGCATGGAAGGCATCACGCCTTGGCGCAGTCGCACCTCCCCGTCGGCGAGCAGGAAATACCGATCGCTCACGTCCTGCCCCTGCTCGTCCCTGGCC
>JBAPYD010000660.1:0-6304 GCA_049284555.1 Chromatiaceae bacterium
GTGTAAACGGGAAAAGCGGTTACCGCCGATAGGTTTCCGCCAGATTCCCCCGTGCGAGCTCCACCAGAATTCTGCTCTGTTTCAAGGCTCGGCCGCGCCCGTCAAGCTCGAAATGGCACACCCGCCCATGCCGCAAACCGGATTCTGGCGCGTTCCTTGCCCGTCGTCGACGCACCGGGCGTCACCGGATCGCCACGGGACCGTCATCCTACCATCACGCAACGGGAACATACTTGGTTGCCAAGCTCCCGAACAGACCCGGAGTCCCCGATGGAGAGGTACGCCGACCCGCTCGATCTCGCTCAGGCCCATGTGGAGCAGGAGATGGCGGCACGCATTGCCGCGATTCAGCTCCGCGCGCGGCAGGGCGAAGGACGCGACGCCTGCATCGTTTGCGGGACCCGGATCCCGGAGGCCCGCCGCCGCCAGATACCCAACGCGACCCGCTGCGCCCCGTGCCAGGACCAGGCCGAGCGCGGCCGAGCGGGGGTCCCGTTCCACGATTGATACCTGGGCTGGCCGTGGCGACTTCGCGGGGCGCGGGAGCCCAGCGTGGAGCCCAGCGTGCCGATACGCAGCTACAGATCCGCCTTCATCCTGCTGTTCACCGTGCTCCTGGTGCTGACCACCGCCGCGGTGGGCTACAACGCCTATCGGCGCGCCTCCGCGGTCTCACTGGGACTCTCCGCCGACATCATCGACCAGATGGCCGAGAAGGTCACGGACCGGACCGTGGCGATCCTGCAGGCGGCCTACGGCTACCTGGAGATGAATGCCCTGGTGGTCCCCCGGCAGGGGCTGGCCGCTGATCGGGATCAGGTCTTCAGGCTCTTCTGGAGACAGCTGGAGCTCTCTCCACAGCTCCTCTCCATCTTCGCCGCCGAGCCCTCCGGCGGCTTCCTCCAGGTACGGGACAACCCTCAGCTGGTGACGCGCTACATCGACCGGGGCGGCCCACGACCCCGGGAGCAGCTGATCTACAGGGACCAAGACTACGCACCCATCGCCCATATCGAGGGCGGCGGCCTCTTCGACCCCCGGGAGACCGCGTGGTACATCGGTGCCCTGGCCGCCCAGGGGAGCGTCACCTGGTCCTCCGTTTACCGCTTCACGAGCGTGCAGAAGCCCGGCGTCACCGCCGCCAAGACCGTCTACGGGGATGACGGCAAGCCGGTCCTGGTGCTCGGGGTGGATATTGCCCTGGAGGGGCTCTCCGACTTCATCTCCGACCAGCCCCTCGCCAAGGGGGCGGTGGCCATGATCGTCGATGACCGGGACCGGCTGGTGGCCTATCCCTTCCATCTCAAGCTCAAGGCCCACTCCCCGGACCGCTCGGACGAGGATCTGCCAATGGTCTCGGAGCTGGCGGATCCCGCCCTGGTCCACGCCTACGAGCTCCTGAAGTCCAGCACCTCCGGTGAGGAGGGGCAGCGCACCCAAAGCAGCGGTCCACTCCAGGGGTTCGAGGTCACGCGTACCGGCGGGGTGAGCTACATCGCCCGGATCCACCATTTCCCGTCCCACTGGACCGAGGGCTGGAAGCTCTTCGTGGTGGTGCCCGAGGCGTCGCTGCTAACTGCCGCCGAACGCCTGCTCTCGGAGTCGGCGGTGATCTCCCTGATCATCCTCGCGATCGCCCTGTTCCTGGTCTCACTGCTCGCGCTGCGGCTGTTCAAGCCCCTGCGGAAGCTGGTCAAGAACACCGAGCTGGTCCGGCAGATGCGGCTGTCCGAGGTGGAGCCCGTGCACTCCAATTTCTCCGAGATCCAGTCCATGAGCGCCGCCCTCTGCGGCATGAAGCAGGGCCTCGAGACCCTGGAGAAGTTCGTTCCCGCCACGGTGTTCCAGGGGCTCATCGAGACCGGCGCCGAGGTGAGGCCCGAGGCGGAGGTCCGCGAGCTGGTGCTGGTCTGCGGGGGGATGGCCCAGCTCGGCGGACTCTGCCGACTCCTGCCCGCGGAGCGCATCTCGGCCATTCTCACCGAGCAGCTGGACGGCCTCACCCGCGTGCTGGTACGGCTGGGGGCCACGGTGGATGACTACCTGGGCGAGAGCCTGCTCGCCTTCTGGGGCGCGCCCAAGGCGCTTGGCAACGATGCCGCCCGCGCCTGTCGGGCCGTGCTCCAGTGTCTCCAGACGGGGGCGGAGCTGGCGGGGAAGGACGACGCCTACCCCACCGAGATGGCCAGAATCCTCTTCGCGGTCCACTCGGGTCCCTGCATCGTCGGCAATATCGGCTCCCAGAGGTATCTCGCATACACGGCCGTGGGCGACAACGTGGAGCTGACCTGGCGGCTGAAGCAGATCAACCGGGTCTACGGGACCCGGGCCATCGTGACGGCGCCCGTCCGCGAGGCAGTCGGAGGGGATTTCTGGCTCCGCTGGCTCGACAGGCTGCCCATGCCCGACGGGGGCGCGCCTTTGGATCTGTTCGAGCTCCAGGGCGAGCGCGCCGTCCCCCTGTCCGTGGAGACCCAGCTCTTCAGTCGGGCCTACGAGCGTGGGCTGGAGGCGCTACTGGCCGGCCGGTTCGAGTCCGCCGACGAGACCTTCGCCTCCCTGCAGTCCCAGCGTCCGGACGACCCCGCCTTGCGCCTGATGCGGCGCCGCTGCTCCGCGCGCAGCGCCCTGGCCTGCATGGCCGATGAGGCGATCCAGCCCCCGGAGCCGGCGGGAAGCCCTGGGGCTCAGACCCCATGACTCCGGCCCGCGATCACGGCTCGCCCCGGAGGGGGGCCATTACGGGCGCCCGCGACCCGAGGGGCGCAAGGATCGGTCCATGTTGAGCCTGGACGACGAGGAGCGGCTCGACCGGGCCATCGAGCAGTTCTCCCGCCTGATCGAGGGGATCCAGTCCCGTCAGAGCAGGCTGGAGCACCGGGTCGTCAGCCTCTATCAGGTCGCCGCCGTCGCCTTCGCCGTGGTGGTGGCCTCGCTGTCCTTTCTGGTCATCATCCTGTCGCAGCAGATCCCCAGTTTGACGGCCGCCATCGCGGACATGAACGATCGGTTCGCGAGCGTGGCATTCGACATGGCGCAGATGGACCGGACCGTTGCGAGCATGCAGGGCAACATGGGGCGCCTCCCGGAGATCGTCGCCAACCTGGACCAGATCCATCTCGCCGTGGCCGTCATGGGCGATGACGTCGAGGCCTTGGGCCGGACCCTGGGCACGATGGACCTGGACCTCGGGAACATGAGCACCAGCATCGCCGACATGCGCCAGTCGTTCGAGATCATGGAGGTCAACGTGGGGCGCATGGGCCGCGATGTGAATCATCTGTCCAGCCCTGCCCGGATCTTCAACCAGTTCAACCCGTTCCGCTGACGCCCCAAGCGAGGCACGCACCTCCATGAACCGAGAGCACATCGACCGTCTCTCCGAGACACTGGATCACCTCGAGAAGGATCTCGCGCGGCGCGACGATGCGATACGCGGGCGAGCCCGGGGGGTCGATATCATGATTCGCGCCCTCACGGCCGCCATGGGCATACTCGCGCTGGTCAATCTCTACTACGTCAATGCACTGACCCAGGAGGTCAAGCTCATGATCGCTGCCCTGGGGGAGATGACGGGCCACTTCGCCAACGTCTCGGAGCGCATGGACGGCTTGACCGGGACCATCAAGGCCATGGATCGGAGCGTCGCGCTCATGCCCGTGGTCCGCGATCAGATGAGCGAGCTCGCCGGCCGGGTGGAGCGCATGGGCGGTGACGTGGCCCTGATGCGCGGCACCGCGGCGAGCATGGATTCCCGGATGGATGGGCTCAACGCCGGGATCTACGACATGTCCCAGCGTTTCCGCGGCCTTAACCGCAGCGTCGCCGGCATGGGGGCGGATGTGGACCAGATGTCGCGGCCCATCCCCTAGGCACCTCGGGGATCCCGCGGCGGCGACCTCGTTATCCCATCCCTGGCGTTGGGCCGGGGCCCCGCCGCGGGGCGCCCGCCCGAGGATGGTGGGGGCGAGGCGGCTCACCCGCTCGCCCCCACCACCGGCATCAATCCTCGGTCCTCTCTCCGCGTCCGTGACCCCGTCCCTGGGGATAGCTCCGCTCACGCGGGTCGTACCCCTCGGGGTCGATCCGCAGGGGGGTCGGGAAAGCGGTCGCGACCTCCTCCCAAGGCACGAACTTGAAGTTGGTGCTGATGTTCTCGAGCTCCTCGTCGTCCTGGACGACGACCTGCGGGTCATTCGCACCGTCCTGAACCACCAGCAGGCCATACGGGAAGTCGCTTCCGAGCGATACGTTGATCACATCCGCGCCATCGGACTCGTTGACCTGATCGATGGACGCGTCGCAGGCTCCGCGATGCGCCTCGTGATCGTCACCCCGTCCTGGTCCGTGTTTCCTATGGCCGGAGGATTCGTTGCCACACCTCCGACCTGTCCCCGAGCGTCGGTCTCCGATGACGAAGCTCCCGAGGTAGCGATGAGGAGGCTCCCGATCCAGCACCGCATAGGTGCTGTCTCCCTGGCTGGATACCAGGAGATAGCCGGTTTGGTCCTTACCGTAGTAAATGGTCAGTCCCTCGATGTCCGGCTTCAGATAGTCCTCCTCGATGGAGACAACGAGCTCGAAGTCGCCCCCCGCCCCCGGCTCCGCGGGGAACTTGACGATCCCGAACTCATCCTCCATTGCCACGAACAGCTCGCTGCGCTCGCGATCCACCACCATACCTTCGGCCTGGGAGTCCTCGGGGTCGCCAGTCGGCACCGGTAGCTCGAGCAGGCGCACCACTTCAGCAGACACGCGTCCACCCCGCTGGGGGAGGAGCTGCAGCTGGGCGACGAGGTTGCCGCCCGCTTGGGTGACGAAGGCGTAGCTCTTCCCATCGATGGGGCTCGTGTAGGTGGCCAGCCCATAGGCCGTATAGTCGCCATCGTCCACGCCGAATATGGAAGCGGGCATGCGCCGCGCCGTGTTGTCCTCGAGGACGAGCCGGCGCGGGTCGATGCGGTAGACGGCCAGGGTATCGTTCTCGCGATCGGAGACTACGGCGATATCCGCCCGTTTCCTGCCGAGCTCGAAGCCATAGACCAGATCGACGTTGTTGTAACGGAACGCGCCATAGGGATGCGGGGCTATGACCTGGCGAACCTGTCCCTTCAGATCGAAGACCACCAGTCCCCCATCCTTCTGGGTTGCGATGACCAGGCTCTTTGCCGGCTCTGACGGGTGGACCCAGATGGCCGGGTCGTCGGAGTCGCCCCGCAAGGGACTGTCCGCCTCCGCGTCATCCAGCGCCTGGGGCGTCTCCACCGCGGGCAGGGCCGCCGGGATCGTCACTGTCTCCAGGGCAAAGGCGAGGAACTGGGTCACCTGAATGTTGCTGAAGTTGTTGTCGCTCACGAGGATCAGGGACTTGCGACCGTCGGGGAGTGTCGGACCCAAGGCCATTCCCTCCAGATTGTCCGGCGTGACCCCCAGAGCGGCGATGTCCAGGAGGTCGCGCTTTGCGACCAGGGGATCGATCTCAAAGGGGATTCCCTCCTCCTCCCAGAACAAATCGAACTGGCTCGAGACATCCAGGGCGCCCTGGGTCAGCACCTCGTACAGCTTCACCGTATTGCCGACGCCCGTAGAGAAGGCGCGCTCCAGGGCCAGAAGGGTGCCATTGTTGTCGAGGGAGAGGAGCTCCACCAGGCCGTTGGTACGGAAGGCGTCGGGCGGCAACGGCACCTCGGGAACCGCCTCGACCAGATAGACGTATTCCCGGGCCGGCTCCCCCGTGCCCAGATCGAATTCGAGGATACGGCTCAGGCTCTCGACGTCGACGTCCGCCGCGGGGCCGTCCTGATAGAGCGCGTTCTCCGTGGCGGTATAAAGGAAATCGAAGGCCGGCGTGATGGTCAGGCTCTCGAAGGCGAGGTTGTTGCGAATCCCACTGCTCCGTTCCAGCGTGGGCAGGTACTTGTCGGGAATAGGCAGCTCGGCGAGCTGCAGGCCGGAGAGGTCGAACCCATTGACGAAGGGGTCGATCAGCGCGTTCGCATCACCCTCCGAAGAGATGTACAGCGTGTCGTCCGGGCCCAACGCGATGCCCTCCGGATCGAGGCTGTAGGGGGCGAAGGGCACACCCGTGGGGTCCAGCAGGGGTGTCACCTTCAGAAAGGTGATGTCGCCGTCGTCGAGCACCCCGTCGGCGAGATCGATCGACAGGGTGTAGTACCGGGCGGAGACCCGGTCGTCCGAAAGTGCGTAATAGACCCCCCGCTCCGCGTCAAAGGCGATCGCGGATAGACCGCCCACCTCGGTGCCCGCAAATTCGAGCCCAGTCGGGAAGGTCACCTCTCCGATT
>JBAPYD010000661.1:0-9430 GCA_049284555.1 Chromatiaceae bacterium
GACGCACTCTCGGGTAGTCGCCCGGTCGCGGGGTGCCCGCGTGGGGGGGCCGAGCGCGCCGCTGGCCGAGCTGGGGCGAGGTCTCAGCGGGACGTTGCCGCACGTCTCGCCGCGTCCAATGCCTTCGCGGCCCAGGCGGACAGGGACTCCGGGTCGTCGATGGCCTCCGGCGGGACCGGGTAGTAGGACATGGTCGCCGTCCGACCGTTCCTCATCCGGTAGGTGAAGGGTTGGAGCCCGCGGCTCTCATAGTCTCCTCGGGTGCTTTCGTCGGCTTTGAGGTAAAGGAAGTCGTCGACCAGGATGGCGAAGAACAGATCGCCGGAATAGATGCCCGCGCCGCCGAACATCCGCTTGATGCGCAACGGCTCGAAGGCCGACAGCAGGTCGCGGATGTGGGCGACGTACTCATCGGATACGGGCATGAGGGCACCCCGATGCGATAGGAGGCGACCGACGCCGGTCCGGGCCTCGCAACTCCAGGCATACGAGGCCGAAGCGCGCGGCGCCGCGGATCCGGCGACCACCCGAAGGCGGCCGCCCGGCCCCGAGGACCCCTTCCTTCAGCTCATGTAGCTGAGGGCCTCGTCGCCCGGGTTGGGCAGACCGGCGATGCGCCAGGCCTCGCGGCAGGAGCCGAAGAGATTGCGCACCGCATGCTTGTCCATGCCGTGGGTGCGGCAGATCTGGGACACGGGCGGTATGGCCCCATAGGTCATCCGATGCTCCCGCAGATAGTAGATGATGGCCCAGTGGTCCTTGGTCAGGGGCCCGAGATCGTCCATGCGGGCCAGGGCGCGGGCCATGCCAGCGTTCCAGAGCTCCGGGTCGATGACGAATCCGTCAGCATCCAGCGGCAGTGGCTGGGGGGTCCCCGAGGCCAGCTCCTGAAGGGTTCTCTTGGTCATGATGCCATCCGCTCCTTTGTGTCAGGTGTAGTGATTAGTTTGTTTGATGTGCGCATAGATAAAGGGCACAGGTTGGACTATAGCCTGGAATACACCAGGGTCAAGCCCCGGAGGGGGTCGGACGGGCGGTCGCGGTCCGGACGACCCGTTCGATTCGTCCAGGCGGGGTTCGTCCTACCCGCCGTTGGGGTCGTCCGTCTGGAGCCTGAGGAAGGGGCGGATCCACCGTGCTTCCCCCGCGGACCAAGGGTGGTCCGCCATTGTCGAGGGCCTCAAGCCATTGAAATGGTAGGGTTTGGGGGTTCGTGTGTCCCGCTGCTCCAGTTGATCGAATGCTGGGAAGGCATTCGATCAGCATCGCTTGAGTCGGTGGTGCTCCAGCGGATAGCCGCGGTCCCGGTAGTAGCGGAAGCGCTCCCGGCCCGCGGATCTGACGTCTGAATCCTGGTCGATCGGCTCGCAGACTCGCTCGAAGCGGCTGAAGAAGGAGGGGACCTCCGAGGCCAGGTTGATCAGCACCTGGTCCTCGCCCTCCGGACTTCCGTCAAGGCTGATCAGGACCGGCGTCAGGTCCAGGTCCAGGGTTGGGTTGGCGGGGCCCACCAACCCATGGGGAAGAAAGCCGTCCTGGCGGTAGGTCCACAGCAGGTGGTCCAGATGGCGCGCCAGGTCGGGATCGGGGCAGTGGATCAGCACGCGCAGGCCCTCGGCACGGGCCCGCTCCGCAAGCCGGCAGGTCAGCAGGAAGCGGTCTCCGGGGCTGTCGGGCTCGAGGCTGTAGAAATCGATACGGGTCATGGGGAGCGGAGCGCCGGGACGCCGTGCCAGCAGGGATGGTTGCGGAGGCACTATAGCGATCTTCAGATCCGGCGTCGCCTCGGGCTCGCAAGGGTGGGCTGGGTCAGGAATCGATGGACCAAGTCGGCCGGGCAACGGGCCGCCTTCGTCCAGAACGCACCCAATCGGTGCGGCTGCCTTTTCAAGGTGCATATCGAGCTCCACGCGGCGAGGCGGTGCCCAGGCTCGATGCACCGATGGTGGGCGGCTTGCTGTGGGTCAGCTGGCCGCGGTCCGGACCGGACAGGTCCAGCCGAAACGAGATTGTCTCACTTATTCAATATCCTACGGATTTATGACCTCCATTGTGTCGTGCTTCTTGCCCATCGTTGGATGTCCGACGCGTCCCGTGACTGTTGTGCAAGAAGGGGGCGCTGCACCGGCGTGGGGTCGCGCTCATTGGCGCGTTTACTGCACGACGCTGCTCCGCATTCGTTGATGAGGTCAGACAATGGAACAGCTAAAGGCAGGTACAGACGTATTTTTCATCCTGATTGGCGCCGTGATGGTGCTGGCCATGCACGCCGGCTTCGCCTTTCTGGAGCTGGGCACGGTGCGGGCCAAGAATCAGGTCAACGCCCTGGCGAAGATCATGAGCGACTTTGCGGTCTCCACGATCGCCTATTTCTTCGTGGGTTACGGTGTCGCCTACGGGGTGACCTTCTTCGCGGGCGCCGGATCACTGCAGGTGGACAACGGGTACGCCCTGGTCAAGTTCTTCTTTCTGTTGACATTCGCGGCCGCCATCCCGGCCATCATATCGGGCGGGATCGCCGAGCGGGCGCGCTTCTACCCTCAGCTGCTGGCCTCGAGCCTGATCGTCGCCCTGCTCTATCCGTTCTTCGAGGGGATGACCTGGAACGGCAACTTCGGCATGCAGTCCCTCATCGAGGGCCTCTTCGGATCACCGTTCCACGACTTTGCCGGCTCCGTCGTGGTGCACGCCGTGGGGGGCTGGATCGCGCTCGCCGCCGTGCTGCTGCTGGGACCGCGCCACGGGCGCTACCGCAGCGACGGGGGCATGACCGCCCACCCGCCGTCCTCCATCCCCTTCCTGTCCATCGGGGCCTGGACCCTGACCGTGGGCTGGTTCGGGTTCAATGTGATGTCCGCCCAGACGGTCGAGGCGGTGAGCGGCCTGGTGGCGGTGAACTCGCTGATGGCGATGGTGGGCGGCATCCTCGCGGCCTTGATCGCCGGAAAGAACGACCCGGGCTTCCTGCATAACGGGCCCCTGGCTGGTCTGGTGGCCGTGTGCGCCGGCTCCGACATCATGCATCCGGTGGGCGCACTGGTGACGGGGGCCGTGGCCGGGGCGCTCTTCGTCTATGCCTTTACCCTGACCCAGAACAGATGGCGCATCGACGACGTCCTGGGGGTGTGGCCCCTGCATGGCCTCTGTGGTGTCTGGGGCGGGATCGCCGCCGGGATCTTCGGACTTCAAGCCCTGGGTGGAGTGGGCGGCGTGAGCCTGGGCGGCCAGCTCGCGGGTACCCTGGTCGGGGTCGTCGTCGCCTTCGTCGGAGGCTTCGTGATCTACGGGCTCGTCAAGGCCGTGATGGGTCTGAGGCTATCCGAGGAGGAGGAGTACGCGGGGGCGGACCTCAGCATCCACAAGATCACCGCCCAGCCGGACTACAACCGCGGCGAGGTCTGAGTCAGGCAAGGCCGGCTGCCGGCGCAGGGCTCAGGCCCGCCGGTAGCTGGCGACGGCGGAATCGGTCTCGAACAGGGTCACCTCCACCACCGGGAAGCCCCCCCGCTCCACGTGCTGGAAGATGAGCCTGGCGATGTTCTCGGCCGATGGGTTCTCATCCATCGGGTAGACCCGCTCGCCCGCCTCCTGCAAGAGCGGCAGTAGCGGGTCTTCCCGAAACAGCAGCATGTTGTGGTCGATTTCCGAGTCGATCCAGGACTTCACGTAGTCCCCGATCTCCTTGAAATCCACCACGAGGCCCAGGTGGTCGAGGTCGCGGGACTCCAACCGGATGAGGGCCCGGGCATTGTGTCCGTGTAGATACCGACACTTGCCCGAGTGACCGAGCAGCCGGTGGCCGTAGCAGAAGCGAACCTCTTTGGTGACGCTGTACATCGAGTCTTGGGCCCTCCCGTTGAGTCGGGGAGGGTAAGCCACAGTTCCCCCGCGTTGATACCCCGCGTCGCCGCGGACGGCTGTCCGGCGCGCGGGGCCCCCGCGGGCTTCAGACGCAGCCGGTGGGCTTGGGCAGGCCGCCCCACTTGCAGATGAGCTTCATCGGGCCCTTCTTGAAGATATCGTAGAGCTCCTTCGTGGAGACCTTCTGCTTCTTGGCGAAGATCCGGATCGGGGGCACCACCCCGTCCTCCTCGTACATGGCCCGGGCCTTCACGATGAGGTCCATGACCTGCTCGGTCATCTCGAAATCGTCGGCGCGGGCCAGCTCCACCGCGACCTCCTCACTCCAATCATCACGGTTGACCAGAAAGCCTTCGCCATCGACAGGGACATTGACAGCAGCCGTCGTCATCACATCGTCTCCTCTAAAAAAACTAAGTAGGATTATAGGAATCGCTCCCTCCAGACAGTGGAGGCGGCGACGGCCAAATCAAAGCCGCCTGGCATCGACCGGACCAGGCCATCAGCTGGTCGGGGTCGGCCACCGTTCGGCCCAGGCCACTTGGACGGCGTCACGCAGGGAGGCGAGGGTGATGAGGGGGCCGGGCAGGGGGATCCGGGACAGATGTTCCCCATGTGCGAGATCCAGCCCCCAGGGGTCGACCCCCGCCAGTCGGATGGGCGTCCCTGACGCCCCCCACCGCGCGGCGAGCTGGTCCGTCAGATCGCCGAGGGCGCGCAGCAGGGAGACTTCTTCGTTGTCCGCCAGGGGCGAGTGGCGCAAGACGCGATCCCTGCCCAGCCACCGGGCAGTGGCGAATCCGCCGTTGAAGTGGAACCGAGCGGGTCGGATTCGGTAGAGGCGGAAATTGAGCTGCTCGGCGTAGGGGCGGCTGGACGGGAAGTAACGGAACCAGCGGGCATGGCGGTCCCGATCGGACGGGTCGACTGGCTCCGCGCCGCCAAGGCCGGAGAGGCGCAGACTCTGTTGCACATCCCCTTCGGTGGCCTCGGCAACATACAGCCCGCACCTTGCGTCCGCGCTCAGATTCTTGGTGTGCTGGGCAAGATGACTCAGAAGCAGGAGCGCGCTGCCTTCGCGGTCCAGGCAGTAGGGCACGAGAGATCCGAAGGGATAGCCCGGCTCGGCGATCGAATGGGTCGTCAGGACGGCCTGGAAGCGGCCTGCCCAGAGCTGGCGGGCCTCCTCGAACCGCGGGTCCTCCTCTGGCGCGGTCAAGGATCAGCCCGCCTGCCCCGTCTCGATGGCGTTCAGCACCCCATCCCAGAAGCGGATACGGGCACAGAGCGCCTCCTCCGCCGCGGTCTCCGCCTCCTCGATTCGCCGGGGGTCGTCCCCGCAAAGGGTGGTGAGGAGCCGCATCGACAGGGGACCGTGGAAGTCCTCGTCGAGATGGATGTGGCGGTTCAAGTAGTAGTGAAAGGCGGGGGCGTCCTCGGGGCCTATGCCCATCCGGTCGAGAAGCTGCCGGAACATCCCCGGGATCAGACCCTCCCGGCCCACGGCCAGGGCCGCCGCCACCAGATGGGGCTTGTCTTCCCGGATGAAGCAGAAGGTGGTCTCGGTGAAATAGCGGGCGGGCAGGGGAACCAGGTCGGAGTAGAGAGCCGCGTCGACTCCCTCCTCGGCGACCCGCTCGAGGAAGCGCGCGGGCAGGGAGCCGTCGGCCCCGATCTCATCCATCGCCCGGCAATAGAACTCGAAATGGCTCCCGAACGCGGGTTGCCCCTCGGCGCCGGGGACCGAATCCGACTCCTCTTCCAGGACCAGCTGGTTGATGAAGTAGCGCAGGCTGGGGTCCCCGCTCGGCACCCAGGGGACCTGAATCGGTGCGATTCGCTGCTGTAGGTACTTGATGAGGGACATGAAATCCCAGACGGAAAAGACGTGATGCTCCATGAAGACCCGCAGATCGCGGAGATCGCGCAGGGCACCGTAGATCGGATGGGCGTTGAGCTGATCCTGCAGCGGAGCGACGTGCTCCAGGTTGAGCGTGGACATGGCGGCTCCTGGTAATTCAGTGGATCGCTGAATGCTCATAGAGACTAAAGGCTCTCGGGCACCGAAACCAGTCCTGGGGCTCTGGCGCGGGGGTTTCAGCTCTTGTTGACCCCTGGGGTCATTTGAGATCGAAGCGGATGGGCACCCGCATGGGCCACTCGCTCCGACCGATGACGGCCGGGATCGGCTTGAAGCGGTTCAGGCGCTGTAGGGCCTGCATCGCCGCCTCGTCGAGGCTGGCGACCCCGGAGGACTTCGTGACGCGGACCTGGCGGATACGCCCGTCGCCCTGGACCACGAAGGACAGGGTAACCACCCCGGTCTTGCGCCGCCTGCGGGCGTCGTCGGGGAACCGTTGGTGGCGCGAGATGGCGCGCTGCAGCGCGGCGAGATAGGCGGCCTCGGCCTTGGCCACGGAGCGGGCGGAGCTGGCGCCTCCCGAGCGCTTGGAGGAGGTGCCCGTGGACGTCCTCCCGGCGGACTTCGGCTCGCTGCGCGCGCTCGCGGTGGGTGCCACGTCGCGCTTGAGATCAGCTGGGGCGACCTTGCGCTCTGGCGGCGGCTTGGGCTTCACCGCCTTGGGCTTTTGCGGCGGCTTCTTCGGCTTCTTGGGCTTGGTCGGCCGCTTGGTCTGCTTGACCGATGGTTTCTCCGGCGGTGGGGTCGAGGGCTGGACCGTGGGCTGCGCCTTGACTTCCGGCTCTGGAGCGGGCGCCGCGACCGCGGGCTCGTCGGGGACCTCAGGCTGCACCTGTGGCTCGGGCTCGACTTCAGGCTCGGGCTCGGGCTCGACTTCAGGCTCGGGCTCGACCACGGGCTCGGCGACCGGCTCCGGGGGAGGGGTCTCGTTCGGCAGTGCGTCGGCGGGTGATCCGGCCGGGGGCCCAAAGTCTGCGAGATCGAGCTCGACTACCAGCGTATTGGGCGGCGCGGTCTGGGGGGTGCGCTCGCGCAGCCACCAGGCCGCCGCCACTGCGTGGATGAGGGCGGAGGCGAGGAGACCAACGGCGACGCAGCGCCAACAGCGGGCGCGTCTTTTCACGGCTGACGGGTTAGGATGGTCATCCGATCCAGGCCGCGGCCCTTGAGCTGGTCCACCACGGCGATGAACGGCTGGAAGCGGGTCTCGGCGTCCACGCGCAGCACGATGGGTGTATCCAGGGTGAGGGTGTCGAGCCGGGGCTCCAGGAGGGCCAGCGCGTCCGCGCCACTGCCGAGGGGCTCGCTCGCGAAATAGAGCCCGCCGCCCGCGTCGATGGCGATCTCCACCCGCTCGATGGCCGGGGGTGGGGTCGGGGTCGAGGCCGCCGGCAAACGGATCTGGAGCCGCCCCTCGACGATGAAGGTCGCGGTGGTGAGCACGATGGCCAAGAGGACCAGCATGATGTCGATGAAGGGGATAACGTTGATCTGGTCCATGCGCCTCATGACTTCGCCTCCTGCCGGTACAGGCGATGCCAGCGGGCCTTGAGCACATCGACGCGGCGCAGCAGGGCGTTGTAGAAAATGATGGACGGGATGGCGACCACCAGCCCGAGGGCGGTGGCCTTGAGGGCCAGGGCCAGCCCGACCATGATGGACGCGGTCTCGATGGTGCCGCTTTGCCCGATGTCGTAGAAGGTGATTAGGATGCCGAGCACGGTGCCGAGCAGACCGACGTAGGGGGCGTTGGCCCCGACGGTTGCAATGGCGGTGAGATGGCGGGTGAGGGCGATCTCGAGATCGTCGGGGTGATCGAAGGCCCCGAGCTTGACCCGGGCGAAATAGAGGTAACGCTCGATCACGAACGCGATGGCGAGGAAGCTCATGAACCCCAGCACCGCGATAATGCCGGCGTCCAGATGGGCCTTCAGTAACTCCATGAATACAGCTCTTTAAGTTGATGTTTTTCGAGTCGACGAGGCTGACGCACCGCCTTCTCGCTCGATCTTTCAAGTCATGAACACGGCCTACGTGGCAGCTTTCGTCGTCGGTCTGCTCAGTGCCCTTCACTGCATCGGCATGTGCGGGGGCATCTTGGGGGCACTGAGCTTCTCGCTGCCCACCGAGGTCCGGACTCAACCGAGTCGGCTGGTCGGCTTCCTGCTGGCCATCAACCTCGGGCGGATTGCCAGTTACTCGGTTGCCGGTGCCCTGTTCGGATGGCTCGGGGGGGCCCTGTTGGCGAGTGAGGCCCGCGCTTGGCTCTTCGATGTACTTCGGGTTCTCGCGGCCCTGGTCATGGTCGGCATCGGACTCTACATCGGCGGGTGGTTCCCGCGCTTCGCGGCCGTGGAACGTCTCGGTGAGCCATTGTGGCGCCTCCTGGAGCCCATCGGACGCCGTTTACTGCCCGTGCGAACGCCTCTCCAGGCGATCCTCTATGGGGCCGTCTGGGGCTGGCTGCCCTGTGGCCTCGTCTATAGTATGCTCATCGGGTCGCCCGCCCAGGCCGGCGCCTTGGGCGGGGCCCTCTACATGGCCTTGTTCGGGGCGGGGACCCTGCCGGTGCTGCTGACAGGAGGGCTGCTCGCCGGTCGACTCTATCGTCTGGGCCAGGACCGACGGTTCCAGGCAGCAGCGGGTCTGCTGGTCATCGTCCTCGGTCTATCGACATTACATTTCCAAGGATACAATGGGGCGATATGACATTCATCCCCGCCTGGCGTATGAGGTGACGGGCGATGGTCGAGGATCACGCGATGAAGACCAATCTGATCGGCAGCTCGCCTGCCTTCCAAAGGATGCGGAATGCCGCGCGGATGGTCGCGGCCACCGACGTGGGTGTCCTGCTGCTCGGGGAGCCCGGCAGCGGTCGCGCGTCCCTGGCGCGTGAGATCCACGCCGAGAGTCCCCGGGCGCGAGGTCCGTTCGTAACCTTCACCTGCGCGGGGGCCCCGGAGGGTGCCCTGTCCGCGACCCTGATGGGGATCCCCAGCGGCAGCGGCGCCACACCCGCGACCCTGTATCTGGATGAGGTCGGCGAGCTCTACAGTACGGACCAGGCCCGTTTGCTCCATCTGATGGCCGCGGCGGATGCCTATCCGGGCTCCGCGCCGCGGGTGATTGCCGCCTCGGCGCAGGATCTGGGGGCCGCGGTGCGCGAGGGCCGCTTCAGGCGCGATCTGCATCTCCGTCTGTGCGTGGTGCCCATCGAGGTGCCGCCCCTGCGCGATCGGATCCTGGACGTGTCAGCCCTGAGCGCCCACTTCATGGCCGCCGCCGCCGAGCGCCATCGGCTTCCGGTTCCCTATTTGTCCGCAGGGTCCGAACGGATCTTCCGTCGCTACCTGTGGCCCGGGAATCTGCGGGAGCTCGCGAACCTATGCGAGCGCCTGGTCATTCTCTATCCGGGCGCCCAGATAGTCCCAGAGGACCTTCCGGCCGAGCTGATCACCGGGCACGTCAAGGAAGGCCGGAGCGCGGCTGGCTTCACCCTCCCGCCCCAGGGTATCGACCTCAATCAACTCGAGGCGGAGCTGATCCGCCAAGCCCTCTCGCTCGCCGGGGGCAACAAGAGTCGGGCCGCGCGCCTCCTGGGGCTGAGCCGGGACACCTTCCTCTATCGAGTCCATAAGCATCTGATCC
>JBAPYD010000662.1:0-2565 GCA_049284555.1 Chromatiaceae bacterium
ACCTCTGGCAGTCCGGTCCCCAGGACCTGTGTCGTACTTGGTCCTGTCGGGACCGTTATGTAAACTAGACGGTACGGTATGATTACTTTAGTCAAAAAGAACTGGACCGTCTAGTATGAAAATGACGCGAGGCTTGTGGGGATTCCAATGGTGAATCAGGCACGGGAGGCACAGGCTGCCCAGCGTGGGGGGCGGCCCAAGAGCGAGGAGAAGGCGCGGGCGATCCTCGAGGCCGCGAAGGATCTGTTTCTCGTCCAGGGGCTCCATGGAACGAGCATGGATGCGGTGGCGCGGGAGGCCGGGGTCTCGAAGCAGACCGTCTACGGTCATTACGAGAACAAGGAGACCCTGTTCCGTGCCTGTATCCGGTCCAAGATCGAGGAGTTCGGGTTTCAGGAGGAGGGGTTGCCCGAGTCCCTGGGCCCCCGAGCGCTTCTGCTTGCGGTCTGCCGCCGCTTCATGGCCCTGGTGTGCGACCCGGACGTGGTGGCGATGTACCGGGTGGTGATCGCGGAGGCGGTGAGCCATCCGCGCATCGCCGAGCTCTTCTTCGAGAGCGGTCCGGTCGCCACCAAGTCCGCCGTGTCAGCGGTGTTGGGCGAGCTCAGCGCCCGAGGGGAGCTGCGGCCCCATGATCCCGACTATGCGAGCTGGCAGCTCTTCAACCTCTGTTTCGGTCATATCCACACCCGGCTCCTGTTCGGAATGATCCGGGAGGTGCCGCCCGAGGAGCTGGAGGAGCAGGTGGGGCGGGCCGTCGACGACTTCCTGGTCCTCTATGGGTCCGGCCGGCCAGGTGACGGGGCGGCAGCGGTGGGCCGCTCAAAGGCCCCGAAATAGACGTGGATTCAGGCTAGCATACGTCTGAGAGAGCCTCTGACGTTCCATCGACCGCCCCCCGATGAAGAGTGTCCAAAACGTCGGACCGGATTCCCAGCAGCCGTTGCCTGCTGCCGGCCGACGGTGGCTGGGATTCGTCCTGTTGCTGTTTATGGTGGGACTCCAACCAACGGGAGGAGTGGCGCAGACGCTGGAGTCGGTTGCACCGGAACCCGAGGAGACGTTGCCTCGTATTCAGGTGCTGGACGGCCGCATCATCACCGGCGGGTTCCAGCTCTACCGGGTCACGGGACTCGAGCGGGATCAGACCCTCTACGTGCATGCCAAGGTGACATCCGGGCATCTCGACCCCCTGGTTGCCCTGCTCAAGCCCGGAGTCGACCCAGCCGAGCTCGCCGGCGAGCCACTCGACGCACTGGTCAAGTCCCTGGCGCGCGACCACGATCCGATCGAAGTGACCCGGCAGATTCTGGACCGTTATGCGCTGGCGGGAAACGACGACTACCGGGGGCACTACTACGCGGCCTTCGACACCGTCATCCCGGCCGACGGCGACTACTGGCTGGTGCTCGGCAGCTCCCTGGTGCGGCCCTCGACGGGCACCTATCGGCTCGTCGTCGGAATCGACGAGCCCGACGTCCTGTCCGGTCGCCCCGAGGCGAGCGGGCCGACGTTCGTCTTCGCCGGTAAGGACGCGGGCGCTCTGGAACGTGGCATCGTGCTGGCCACCGGCGAGCTGACCCAGCGACACGCGCTGCGCTTCTACAACCTGTCAGACCGCGCCGCGGGGAGCACCCTGTACGCGTTCGCCGAGGCCTTGGGTGACGACCTAAAGCCCGTGTTGACGCTCTACGACTACAGCGACAAGCCGGTGGCCTACGCCAACTTCGCCGCCACCGAGTCCCGGGCCATGCTGCACTATCAGCTGCCTCGCAACGCCGAGCGGTACCGCCTCAGGATCTCGAACCAAGATCCCACCGGCAAGACCACGGCAGGCAACTACCGGCTGCTCATCGGCCTGAACGCCCCGGAGGTTCTGGAGGGCGAAGGCGACCCGACGGGCACCGCGGTGCTGCGTGAGCCGATCCCGGTGCGCATCGGCCTCAAGTTGTCACAGATTACCGAGGTCAACCAGAAATCGGAGAACTTCGAAGCGGTCGCCAGCCTGCTGATGACCTGGCGGGACCCCGCGCTGGCCTTCGACCCGGAGACGGCCCAGGACCGGTTCAAGGTGTATACGGGGGACGCCTTCAGCACCGAGATGAGCCGGCGTGGTCAGCTGTGGCCGCAATTCACCCTGGTCAATCAGCAGGGCAACCGGTGGGTGCAGAACCGAGTCGTGATCATCACGGCGGAAGGGCAGGCCGCCTACCTGGAGCGATTCTCGACAACGCTGCAGGCGCCGGATTTCGACTTCCGGGACTTCCCCTTCGATCAACAGAAGTTCTTCATCCGGGTCGAGCTGCTGACTCCGGAATGGATGTTCCTGCTGCGCGAGATGGAGGGCTTCAGCGAGGTCGGCCGCGCCCTCGGCGAGGAAGAATGGGTCGTCACCGCAGGGCAATCGCATCAGATAATTAAGATGTTCTTGTAGATATAGCGTTAGGAAAGCCACATAATCCACTGACTTTTTAGTCACGTGGAGAAGCGTGGGTGGGCGAACCGAGTCTTGAGCGGTCCCTTGTCGGGCATTTTGCCGTGTTGGAAGACCCGCGCGATGCGCTG
>JBAPYD010000663.1:0-5897 GCA_049284555.1 Chromatiaceae bacterium
CGTGTCCTCGAGCTGCACTTCGACGACGGCGCCCGTTTCCTCCTTCCCTGCGAATATCTGCGGGTCTATTCCCCCTCGGCGGAGGTTCGCGGCCATTCCCCTGAAACGGCGAAGCTCCAGGTGGGCAAAGAGGCCGTGGGTATCACCGACATCCGCCAGATCGGCAGCTACGCGGTCAAGCTCTACTTCGACGACCGACACAACTCGGGACTCTACGACTGGCAGTATCTCTACAAGCTCGGCCGGGCGTGGCAGCCCCTCTGGCTCGACTATCTCGAGCGGCTTGCGTCGGCCGGGCAGTCCCGCAAGGGGCCGGATCCCTTCGAGGAGATCAAGGCGCGGGGAGAGGCGCCCTCCCGCCTTCCGGCCGCCTCGGCGGCCTGAAGTCCCGAACGAGTGGACGACAACGTGAGCCGCGTGAACCCGCGGGCCCGTGCGTGCTGGGCCGGATCGATGCCTCGTCTTCCCAAGCGAAGCCTGCGCCACCTGGCCGCTGCCGCCCTCGTCCTGTGGCTCCCCGCGGCGGGCTGCTCGCCCCAAGGCGGTCCCATCACGCCGAGTGGTGAGGTCGCCGAGGCCCGGGGGTGGCGCTTCGAGACGGTGCTCTCCGGACTCGAGCATCCCTGGGGCATCGCCTGGCTGCCGGACGGCGCGGCCCTGGTGACCGAGCGGCCCGGGCGGCTGCGACTGATCCGCGGAGGTGAGCTAGACCCTGAGCCGATCGCCGGGACCCCCGAGGTCCTGGCCTACGGTCAGGGCGGTCTGCTGGACGTGGCCCTGCACCCTCGGTTTGCCGAGAACCGGCTCGTCTACCTGACCTTCGCGGAGGGGACTCGCCAGGCGAACCGCACCGCCCTCGCCCGCGGCAGATTTAACGACCATCGGCTCGACGGCCTGGAGGTCATCTTCCGCAACGCGGACACCAAGAATGACGGACAGCACTTCGGCTCCCGACTCCTGTGGTTGCCGGATGGGTCACTCTTGATGAGCATCGGGGACGGAGGCAACCCCCCCATCGGCTTCCGCGGCAAGAACATCCGTGACCAGGCTCAGAGCCCCGGTACCCATTTCGGCAAAGTGCTACGGCTCGGGGACGACGGTCGCGCGCACCCGCGCAATCCCTTTTCCGGTCGAGCCGACGCCCGGCCGGAGATCTGGACCTTGGGCCATCGCAACATCCAGGGCCTCGCCCTGGATCCCCTGAGCGGCCGGGTCTGGGCCAACGAGCACGGCTCCCGGGGTGGTGACGAGCTGAACCTCCTGGTCGGCGGCAGGAACTACGGTTGGCCGGAGGTGACCTACAGCATGGAGTACTGGGGGCCGCGGATCTCGGACGAGACCAGCCGTCCCGGCATCGCCGATCCCAAGCTCGTCTGGACCCCCTCGAAGGCGCCGAGCGGGCTCGCCCTTTACACCGGCGACCGGTACCCCGGTTGGAAGGGAAACCTGTTCAGCGGCGCCCTCAAGCTCGGGGAAGTCCGACGCATCGAGCTCAAAGGGGACCAGGTGGCGGGCGAGGAGAAGCTTACGATCGGCGCCCGGGTGCGCGACGTCCGCCAGGGTCCCGACGGCTACCTCTATGTGCTCACCGACGAGCCCAACGGCCGCCTCATTCGCATCCTGCCGGAGGCCAGCTAGCGCCAAGGGGATCTGGCATGAACGCGGTCGCGACCCAGAGCGCCGCGAGGACCGGTCACGCTCATGCACCGACCCGCGGCGATCAACCCCGCCGCCGCCCCGCCACTCGCAGACGCAGGGCATTGAGCCGGATGAAGCCGCTGGCGTCCGCCTGGTCGTAGGCCCCAGCGTCCTCCTCGAAGGTGGCGATCGAGGCGTCGAACAGGCTGTCGGTCGCCGAGCGGCGGCCAACGACCATGACATTGCCCTTGTAGAGCTTGAGCCGCACCTCGCCGTTGACCACCGCTTGGGTCTGATCGATGGCGGATTGGAGCATGAGGCGCTCCGGGCTGTACCAGTAGCCGTTGTAGATCAGGCTCGCATAGCGCGGCATCAGCTCGTCCTTCAGATGCGCCGCCTCCCGGTCCAGGGTGAGGGACTCCATGGCCCGGTGGGCCTTGAGCAAGATGGTCCCTCCGGGGGTCTCATAGCAGCCCCTGGACTTCATCCCGACGTAGCGGTTCTCCACGATATCGTCGCGCCCGATGCCGTTCTCGCCCCCGATCCGGTTCAGCTCCGCGAGAACGGCCGCCGGACTCAGGGCTTGGCCGTCGATGGCCACACAGTCCCCTCGGGCGAAGGTCAGAACGACCTCCGTGGGGTGATCCGGGGCGTCCTGCGGGTCGCGCGTCCAGCGCCACATGGCCTTGCCGGGCTCGACCCAGGGATCCTCCAGATCATAGCCCTCGTAGGAGATATGGAGCAGGTTGGCGTCCATGGAGTAGGGAGACTTGGTGCCCTCGCGCTTCATCTCCACCGGGATGCCATGGGTCTCTGCATAGGCCAGCAGTTTCTCCCGGGAGAGCAGGTCCCACTCCCGCCAGGGGGCGATGATCTGGATGTCGGGCTTCAGGGCATAGGCCGTCAGCTCGAAACGTACCTGATCGTTGCCCTTGCCGGTGGCCCCGTGGGAGATGGCGTCCGCGCCAGTCTCCACGGCGATATCCACCAGGCGCTTCGCGATCAGTGGACGCGCGATGGAGGTGCCGAGCTTGTATTCACCTTCGTAAATCGCGTTGGACCGCAGCATCGGGTAGACGAAGTCCCGCACGAACTCCTCGCGCAGATCGTCGATGTAGATCTCCCTGACCCCCGCCGCCTGGGCCTTGGTGCGGGCGGGCTCCACCTCCTCCCCTTGGCCGATGTCGGCGGTGAAGGTCACCACCTCGCAGCCGTAGTTCTCTTGGAGCCAGCGGAGGATGACGGAGGTATCCAGCCCGCCCGAGTAGGCGAGCACCACCTTGTTGATCTTGCTCTTGAACGTGCCTTGGGGCATGGGTTGCGCTCCCGGATCGCCAAAAGACTGGGAGTATAGAGCCTGGCTTCAATCCTTGAGAAACCCGGCGAGGGCGGCGGTGAAGGGCTCCGGCTGTTCCGCGTAGAGCCAGTGCCCGGCCTCGGGGATCGAGCGCAGTCGCGCCAAGGGGAAGAGCGCCCGGACGCGCGGCAGCGCCACCGCTGTCACGTAGCTCGAACGGCCCCCATAGAGAAACAGAGCCGGACCGGGAAACTGGCGCCCTTCGGGATCGGGAAAGCCCAGGATGACGTCCATGGAACGGGCGATCACCGGCAGGTTCAGCCGCCAGCGCCAACGGCCCTGCGCGTCCTGCACCAGATTTTGGAGCAGGTACCCCCGCACGGCCGGTGTGGAGATGCCCTCACGCAGGCGGGCGTCGGCATCCCGACGGTCCCGCAGATCCGTGAGCGGAAGCCTGAGCAGGGCCGTGACCAGATCGCCGAAGCGGCTCTCGTAGCGCAATGGGGCCACATCGGCCACCACCAGCGAGCCCACCCGCTGAGGCTCCGTCAGGGCCAGCCACATGGCGACCTTCCCACCCATGCTGTGTCCCACCAGGTGGGCCCGCTCGGCCCCCTGGGCCTCAAGCAAGGCCGCGAGGTCGCCGGCCATGGCCGGATAGTCCATGCGCTCGTCCCAGGGGGAGTCCCCGTGGTTACGCAGGTCGGGCACCAGTAACCGACGCTGCGCGGCGAGGCGACGTGCAATGCCCCGCCAGTTGGATGCGGCGCCAAACAGGCCATGGATCAGGAGCACGGGCAGAGGGCCCTGGACGCCTTCGCCGTAGATATGGAGATTCAGGGGCAGGCTCGCCATCGATTCAACGCGGAGATCAGATTTCACTCCCGCCGGCGCGGAAAATTCACCACATCTTCACTGCGCGTCAATCAGCCCGCAACAGAGCTTGGGCAGCATACCGCGAACTTCCCTGGAGGGCAGAACTGGAGGGCAGGAAAGGAATGGCGGACGTCGAGCGCATGACCCCCCTGAGGTACCGAAGTATCTTCATCTCCGACATTCATCTGGGCTTCCGCGGCTGTCAGGCCGATTATCTACTCGATTTTCTCAGGTCTACGGATTCCAAGCGCCTTTACCTGGTCGGCGACATCGTGGACCTTTGGGCGATGCAGGGGAGCGTCTACTGGCCCGAGACCCACAACGCCGTAGTCCGCGAGCTGCTCGACAAGGCGCGACAGGGCACCGAGGTCATCTATGTCCCCGGCAATCATGACGAGCTGCTCCGGGGGCACCTGGGGGCCGATTTCGGCAACGTGGCGGTGCGCGATGAGGTCGTGCACACCACGGCCAGCGGCCAGCGGTTCCTGGTCCTGCACGGCGATCGCTTCGACAGCGTCGTGCAGAGTGGGCGTTGGCTCGCGAAGCTCGGCTCCCGCGCCTACGACCATCTCCTGGCGCTCAACGGGCTGGTGAGCCGAGTCCGCCGCTTCTTCGGGCTCCGGTACTGGTCCCTGGCCGGCTACCTCAAGCAGCGGGTCAAGAACGCGGTCAATTACATCGGCAATTTCGAAGAGGCCGTTGCGATGGAGGCGGCCCGCAGGGAAGTGGACGGCATGATCTGCGGCCACATCCATCACGCCGAGGTCCGTCAGATCGACGGCGTGCTGTACGCCAACTGCGGAGACTGGGTGGAAAGCTGCACGGCGCTGGTCGAGCATCACGACGGTCGCCTCGAGCTGATGCGCTGGACCGATGCCCTGCCAGAGACCATCATCGATTTGGCTCCCGCGGCCGTGGCCCGCGCCGGCTGAGGCGCCTCCAGGTGCCACTGTCGGATCCTTCAGGCCCTTCCCTAATCCCAGACACCGCCCGGAACGGAAGCCTGTGAAACCCTTCGCATTGCCCACAGCCCCAGCCCATTATCTTCTTCTCATGCACCGAGCGCAGTGGTTGAGTATCAACTGCGTGGACACCACCCAGACGCCGAGGGATGGCCCAAGTCTGGGACTCAATGCAGGACTCGGACGATGCGGTCCAGTAGCCCTAACGTCATTACCCTGCAGCCGCGGGCCTGGTCGGCGACCGCGCGAAACAACGCCGCGGCCCCGGGATCCGCCCACCTCGCCGAGCACCCCGCCTGGGCGGGACAGCTAGCCCGCTGCCTCACCCCCCAGAGCGACCCACGCGAAACCGCGGCAGACCGGGAGATCGAGAAGGAAGTCGCCCTCTTCCGGGATCTGTTCGAGCGCTCCCCCGTAGGCGTCCTGGTCATGGACCTCCAGGGGCATATTCAGCGCGCCAACGCGATGGCGTCCGCGATCTTGGGGCGCGACGCCTCCGCCCTCCAAGGCCAAAGCCTGGCCGGGTTCTGTCTGCCCGGGAGCCTGCCCCATCTGCACCGGCATCTGGACCTGCTCGCTTCCGGGGAGTGCTTCGATGCCTGCGAGCTCGAGCTTCTCGGTCCCGGACAAGCTGCCCTGCCAATGCACGTCGCGACCCTGAACGTCGGGGAAGACAGCGACGGACCCCTGCGCGCCGCCCTGTTCGATGCCTCTGGACTTCAGGAGCTGGAGGACGGCCTGGCGCTCGCGGCCAGCGTGGTCGAGCACACCGCCCAGGGCATCGTGGTCACGGACGCGAGCCATCGTGTGGTTGCCGTCAACCCCGCCTTTACCGGCATCACCGGCTTTCGCGCCGACGAGATCTTGGGCCAGGTGCCCGACGTGTTTCGGGCGAGCGGGGACCAGCAGGCATCGGACCCGACCATGGCCGACCGGCTCCACCGATTCGGTCATTGGCAGGGTGAGGTATGGAGTCGCCGCCGCACCGGCGAGCCCTACACCCAATGGGTGATCGTCAACGCGATCCAGGACCAACGGGGCGCCGCCACCCACTATGTCTGCATGATCTCGGACATGACGACCCACGAGGAGGCGAAGCAGGAGCTCCGTAACCTCGCCTACAC
>JBAPYD010000664.1:0-4820 GCA_049284555.1 Chromatiaceae bacterium
CCTCAAGGTGACTCCCCTGGGTAACCCCGGCATGCCCATGCCCGGGGGCATGGAGAAGTTCATGCCGGTCCTGGTCACCGCCCTGCCCTTCATGGAGGGCATCATGACGGGGATGATGAAGGCTAAGATGAAGTCCAAGGGCGTGGCCAGCATCGAGGAGCTGCGGGAGCTCTGCCAAGAGGCCGAGGTGAAGCTGATCGCCTGTCAGATGACGGTGGACCTGTTCGATATGAACCCGTCCCAGTTCATCGACGGGATCGAGTTCGCGGGCGCCGCCGCCTTCTTCGAGTTCGCCGGCGAAAGCGACATCTGTCTCTATATCTGAGCGTCCCTCGACATGGCTGCGAAGGCGCCGCCCCCTGGGCGGCGCCTTCGTCTGTGCCCTCAGAATGCCTTCACCAGCTCGATGCCGATCACATGGGCATCCATCTCGTAGTCGCCGTTGAGCGCGTCGGTGCCGTTCACGTCTCCCCCGGGTTGATAGGGGGTCGCGCTTCGAATCCGTCGCTCGTCCATGTAGACGTACATGTAGCCCAGCTCGACGGATAGCCCCTGGTCCAGGGTCTGGGCGAGGCCGATACCGAAGAGCTGGCGGTCACTATCGGGGACCCGCGCGCTGAAGTGGTCCGCGCCCTGCCCGGTCTCGTCATAGGCATAGCCGAAGCGCAGCTGGGTCCGGGGACGGATCTGGTAGGTGAGTCCCAACCGATAGGCGTTGGCATCCTCCCAGTCGTTGACGTCGCTGAAGATCAGGGCGCCGGTGGAGTCGCCCGTGACCTCCAGCCGATCGAACTCGCTCCAACCGGTCCGCGTCCAATCGAGCTCCACCGCCAGATCGGCCCCGAATTCATAGCGGACGCCGAGCTGGAGGCTCCAGGGCAGATTGAGGTCCACGCTGGCCGGCTGCCCCGGCTGCAGCCGCCCGGCCGCCACCAGGGGCAGGACCTGAGGGGTATAGCCCCCGTCGATGTCCAGGGTGCCGCCGGAGTGGTAGGCGGCGCCGAGGCTCAGGCGGTCCAGCCGGTACAGGACGCTGAGATTGAAGCCGATCCCGTTGCCGTCTCCCCGGAGACCGCCGAGATTGGAGTTCAATCGGGCGGACTTGGCCCAATAGAGGTCGAGGCCCAGCCCGAGGCTCAGGTTGTCGTTGACCCGGTAGGCGGTGGAGGGCACAAGGTCCAGGACCTGGAGCTCGCTGGTGGTCGGGTGATTGCCGGTCGGAATGGTGACCGGTCCCAGCGTGACGCTCTGACTCAGGTCCGGGAAGGTTCCATAGGCCCAGCGGGTCTCCAGACCGAACGGCGCGTTGAAGCCGAGACCGAGGCGCCACCGGTCCGTGAGCCTGACCGCCGCCTGGAACAGGGGGGCCCCGTACCAATCGGCCTGATGGCTGTCCGAGCGACCCGCGGCGTTGCTGACACTGAAGCTCGGACCGATGAAGAGGGCCCCAACGGCCACGGTCGATTGGTCATGGAACCCCATGGCGGCGGGGTTGTAGGCGAAGGCCCCGACCTCCTTGGGGTTCGCCACGAGGGCATTGGCCGTGCCCACCCCCGCCGTGGAGAGCTCCGGGAGCGCAAATCCGGATGCCATGGCGCCCTGGGGTACCGAGACGGCCCCCGCGACGCAGAGGGCGAGCGCGGATGCCACCGCGCCTGGGATCTTGGCAAGCATGGGAAGTCCCCCTCTATTCAGAGTCTGGCTCAACTCGGGCCGGGACCCCCGTTCAGTCGCTCCCCGGCCCCTTGTCTCTTTGGGGCCACAAAGTTATGCGAAAAGCGACAGTTTTTCCAGCGATTGTTGCGGGCCCTTATGGGGACGCGCGGCGCCCCCGCGTCCGGAGGCGCGGCGATTCTGACGAAGATCAGTAAAACCCATTGAAATTACCAAGGAACTCCACCAGGATCGCGATCATATGGTATAAGCATTTTTTATTTATAGATTGATGGCGGTCCAGTCGATGGCCGATCGCAGACTCCAAGTGTTCCATACCGTCGCGCGGCTCCTGAGCTTCACGAAGGCGGCGGAGAGCCTGCACATGACGCAGCCCGCAGTCACCTTCCAGGTCCGTCAGCTCGAGGAGCACTTCAACACGCGACTGTTCGATCGGACCCACAACCGCATCAGCCTCACCGAGGCCGGGCGTAACGTCTATGGCTATGCGGACCGCATCTTCGAGCTCTACACGGAGATGGAAAACTCCGTGCGGGAGATCACCGGTGAGATCAGCGGGGCCGTGACCATTGGGGCCAGCACGACCATCGCCGAGTACATGCTCCCCACCCTGCTGGGTGACTTCAAGGAGCGCTACCCCGAGGTCACCATTCACCTCAAGGTGTCGAACAGCGAGGGCATCGTCTCCATGGTGGAGAACAATGCCATCGACCTGGGGGTCGTGGAGGCCCCGGTGGGCAACAAGAACCTGGTCGTCGAGACCTGCAAGCGCGACAAGCTGGTGGCGATCGTCCCGCCCAATCATCCCCTGGCCGCCGAGGAGAGCGTCAACTTCTCCTCCCTGCTCGAATACCCCTTCATCTGCCGCGAGGAGGGATCCGGCACCCGCGACGTCATCAACGACTACCTGGGTCACGCGCCGGAGTGCAACCTGGCGGTCAAGGTGGCGATGGAGCTGGGAAGCCCGGAGGCGGTCAAGGGTGCCGTGGAGGCGGGCATGGGGGTGTCGGTGGTCTCCCGCGCCACCATCCAGAAGGAGCTTCGCCTGGGCACCCTGGTCGCCATCGACCTTGATCCGCCCCTGGAACGGCCGTTCTCCTTCGTCCACCAGAAGCAGAAGTTCCGGCTGCGGGTCATGGAAGAGCTCTTGGAGTTCGCCCGCGCTTACTGCCGCGCCCATCAAGAGCACTGAGGGGCGAAAGGCGCGATACTGCGCAGCCCGAGCCGGGGCCACCCGCAGGGTCCCGGCGCTGACGCGGGCATCTCAGGCACCAGGACTCAGGCATGCTCACCCCCAAGCACCCCGCCATCCCGGCATCACCCGAGGAGCGTCATCTCACGCGTCTCTACCGCTCCCTGGGCGAGGCGGACCGCCATGCCCTGATCGCCTTCGCCGAGTTTCTCGCCCGCGATGAGCGCCCGGCGCGCACGCCCGAGCAGCCGCGGGAGCCCGCCCATGTGCCGCGGCCCGAGGGGGAGACGGTGATCGCCGCCATTCGACGCCTGAGCCGCACCTATTCCATGCTCGATCGGGGCCCCATTTTTCATGAGACCTCCTCCCTCATGTCCGCCCACGTGCTGCAGGGCAGGGAGGCCTCGCAGGTGATCGACGCCCTGGAGGCCTTGTTCGAGCGCCAGTATCAGGATTACCTGACCCGCCTCCAAGGCGCCGAGCCCACGCAAGACGGCCCCGCGCGTCCCTGAGGCCGCTGATGAAGATCGTCACGGACTGGTTCCGCCGCTACCTCGACGATCCCCAGCTGGTCTTCCTCACCCTACTGGTCCTGGGGGTCTTCGCCGTGGTGCTGACCATGGGGCACATGCTCGCCCCCGTGCTGGCCAGCATCGTCATCGCCTACCTGCTGGAGGGACTCGTGGTCTCCCTACAGCGCCTGGGCTGGCCGCGACTGCCCAGCGTGCTCCTGGTCTACGTCAGCTTCCTCCTGTTCCTGGCCCTGGTCCTGTTCGGCGTACTGCCGCTTGCCTCCCGCCAGGTCACGGAGCTGGTGCAGCAGCTCCCCGTCATGATCACCGAGGGGACCAAGGTCCTGACGGACTTGCCGGACCGGTATCCGGAGCTGGTCACGACGGACCAGATCGCGGAGCTCATCGCCGCCATCCGCGCGGAGGCCCTGTCCTTCGGCCAGCGCGTCCTCTCCTGGTCCGTCGCGAGCGTGGTGGGCTTCATCACCATCCTGGTGTATCTGATCCTGGTGCCGCTCCTGGTGTTCTTCTTCCTGAAGGACAGGGACCTGATCCTGAACTGGTTCAAGGGCCACCTGCCCAAGCACCGGCGTATCGCCGGCACCGTCTGGAGCGACGTGGACCGCCAGATCTCCAACTACGTGCGCGGCAAGTCCTGGGAGATCCTGATCGTCTGGGCCGTGAGCTACGCGACCTTCCTGCTGTTTGGCCTGCGCTATGCGATGCTCCTGGCCCTCCTGGTGGGCCTCTCGGTCATCATTCCCTACATCGGCGCGACCCTGGTGACGATCCCCGTTCTCCTGGTCGCCTGGTTTCAGTGGGGCTGGTCCTCGACCTTCGCCTGGCTGGCGCTGGCCTACTTCGTCATTCAGGTCCTGGACGGTAACGTCCTGGTGCCCCTGCTCTTCTCGGAGGTGGTCAACCTGCACCCGGTGGCGATCATCGTCGCCATCCTGGTCTTCGGGGGACTTTGGGGCTTCTGGGGCATCTTCTTCGCCATTCCGCTCGCGACCCTGGTGCAGGCGATCCTCACCGCCTGGCCGCGCAAGTCTCCCGCGGAGCCCGAGAGCGCCGCCTGAGCCCCTGGCCCGTCTTGGGCGACTCTTTCGATCCACCGCTTGACCGGCGTCAACAGGTTGGCGTCGATGTGCCCCATGCACCTCCCGAGCAGCTGATAGAATTTAACCAAATGCTTATGAACCGCTCCCGGGTGGGACCAACACCACCAACCGCGGAGAGGTCCCGTTCGAGGCGAACCAATGGCGACTCAGTCCCCATTGGTTGAAGGCGATCGCAGGCCCATGGCCAAGCGCGGACAAGACAGTGAATCGGATCGGGTCGACGCGGCCTTCAATCGCGTGCTGGCCGCGGAGGCCCGAGCGCGCGAGGAGGTGGAGGCGTGCCGAGCCGAGGCGGCCAGACTCCTCGCGGCGGCCGAGGAC
>JBAPYD010000665.1:0-2091 GCA_049284555.1 Chromatiaceae bacterium
CGGCGCGCTCGAGGTCCGCCTGAGCCGCCCGGCGCCGCTCGACGGCGAGACGGACGGCCTCGCGCTGGCCTACAGCGGCCAGCTCCTCAGCGGACGGCAGCGGGCTTGAGCCAGGGGATCTGATCGAGCGGGGTGGCTCCGGTGAGGTAGTCCTTGTCGGCGAGTCGGGGCTCGGGTTCATCGGCTTGCTCCTTCGGCTGGTTGGCCCGCAGGGCCTGGAGGCGATTGATGAAGGTCGCGTCCCAGCTCTTGCGGCGCTCCCCGGTGTCGGTCCAATAGACGAGGAACTCGTCGATCTGGGCCTCGACCCAGTCGCGGGTCATACTCTGCTTTGCAGCCCAGTCGAACACTCGTTCGCTGGGTCGCCAGTCCGGCTGGATCCGACTGCTCTTCCACCGGTTGCCCCCGGGTGGGTTTGCTGGATGCGGGGCGGCATCGCCACACAATGACGGTTCATATTCGGTTCTATGACGGTTCTTATGACGGTTAGGGGGCACCCTGTTCCCTACGGAAGGTGAACTGTGTTCCCTACCCTGGGAACCCTGTTCCCTACCCGCTGGCACACTGTTCTCCAGGGAACGCTGTTCCCCACCAACCGGCAGGAAACTGGGTTCCACGTCCTCGGAGGATCGTACGTCTTCGGTCGGAACGGCCAACAACAACCGGTAGCTGGTCGATCGTCGCGGCCCACCTCTATCGCGCTCGATCAGGCGGCCGTCGAGACCTGACAACGCCTTCGTGATCCCGCGCCGGCTCAGCTCCGTCATGCGCTCCAGCTGCCGAAGCGAGGGGAAACAGCTGTCGCCCAGGTCGCTTGCCCGCTCCGCAAGCGCAAGCAGCACGAGGCGCTGAGCCAGCGTCAGCCCACGGCAGCTCCAGGCCCAGTCCCGTGCGGCGCGACTCATCTCGGGCCGCTCTTGGGGGGCCGTAGCGCAACAGCGCCAGGACCGGCCGCGGGCATGAACGGATCGAAGTACACGTGCATCGCAGACGCGGGGTCGGCGAGGGCGGGAAGCGCCCGATGGGACGGGCCCATGCCCAAGACCTAGGCGGGCGCCGCGGCATCGCGGCCGCAATGCGCTCGCTCGTCCTGAAGCCGCTGTACCAGATCCCGGAGGGCGTCTTGAGAATCGCCCCGGATCATCGCGGCGACAACGGTGTTGAGCTCGTGCTCAGGCCACGCCGACGCCCGCCCGAGCTTGATGGGCCTCGGCAAAACGCCGTCGGAGATGGCGGCATAGAACGCCGATCGGCCAAGGCCGGTGCGGGCCATGCTGTCGGCAAGACGGACTAAACGATAGGATGGTTTCATTGGCGCCTCTGCGTATCCAACGGGATTTCGATAGACGCAGTATCGGGCGCCCCAACGGCCCGCGTAGACGGGAAAGGCCACGCATTTCCGAGCCCTTTCGGCCCGGCATCAGCGCCAATCTATGCTATGGGGCTCTCGGATCACTCCGGGAGACGAGTGTCAGCGGGCACGGAACCGCTGTGATTGTACCGTCGATAGGGGGCTGAGCCGGCTGTCGCGGAGCCTGAACGTGCACTGCAAGGGCTTGTCCACAGCACGCAGAGCGCTTCTCAGCAGGCTCTTTCAGGAACGACATGCCAAGCGGGAGGGGGGTTTGCGCTGGTCCCCGACCCGCAGGCGGGATCGACTGCGCGAGACCCGGGCACTGGCGAAGTCTTCAGCCACGACGCTCGCGAGTGCGTCGACGGCCAACGGTTGGACCGGCGGGGTAACGCGGTGACCGCGGTTATCCGGACGAGGCTCGGCGCCGCTTCGTCGACCCAGCGGCCGAGGCATTCGGCCCCTCGTCTCGCTTGCCCTGGCCCTCCGCATATCCGCTGGCCCCGAACGTGATCGCGCCACCCGCGATGGTCTCCAGGTAGTGTTCCCAGACGAACAGAGCCGCGCGCTTCTCGTCCATGTACGTGTGCCTGTCGTAGTGCAGGTTCTGCACCCCGCTCAGCCCGTGACTCAGCAGTTGGACGGAGCCGATACGCGGAGAAAGCCGGCCCGTGCGTCCGTAGAATGTAACCTCCCGCCCCCGCAAGGGGAAACTCCCAAGCAAAGCGAGAGGTTACGAC
>JBAPYD010000666.1:0-10564 GCA_049284555.1 Chromatiaceae bacterium
GGCGAGGCGCAGCAGTCCCTCCGGCAGTCGCCCCCGAAAGGCGCCCGAGGCGTCGAAGTGCTCGTGAAGCAGGGGCGCCAGCTGGGCGTCGGTGAGGGCCGCCCGCTGGAGCCGGACCACGGGTGCCGGGGTGCATTCCCAATCCAGATACACGAAGGCCCGATCCGGGGCCTGGCCCCTGGCCTTCTTGAAGCCCTTGCGCTTGCGCAGGCGATGGAGCACCGCCTCCACGTGCTTGCAGGTGCCGAGCTGGTTGGTGGCGAAGTCGGGGCAGGTGCAGTGGTTGGCGCGGCTGCTCAGGGAGCGGATCTGCACCAGGTAGCTGGTGGGCAGATGACCGGTGGGGTTGATGGAGCGGGCCCGCCAGGTACCGAGCCAGGGCCCGTCCCGGTCCTGTCCGGAGAGGGGCTCCACCAGCACCTCGGTGCGTCCCCGCAGGGTCCGCTCCTCGATGGCCCCTTCGAGCGCACCCCGCAGATCGCTGGTGGTCCCGCTCGACTGGCCGTAGGCGAACAGCGCCGCCAGGGCGTGGATGCAGGGCCCGTCCATCGTCTCCCCGCATTGGCACTGGGTCTGGAGGTTTCCGTCCGCGTCGTAGGCCAAGACGAGGTCCATCTGCTCCTGGCTCTCGGCGTCCTCCACCCGGGCCCACAGCTGATCACCATCGGTGTCCAGATCCGTCACCCGTTGCTCGCGGCAGAGGGCGAGGGCGGCCTGAACCAGCCGGGGCTCGCCGAGTGACTGAATCTGCTCGCCGTCGAGTCGGAAGGGGTCGAGATCGTTGTCGCGGGCGGCTGTGACGGACATGGCGTTTTGGCCCCTGGCCGGTTCCCGGCCAGCAGGTTCGGCCGGGTCCAACCCAAAGTCGTTCTGGAGCCCGGGAGTGAACGAGAAAGGCCGGCGCAAGGCCGGCCTCGTAAGTGCGTGTTGGTCGGGGTGACAGGATTCGAACCTGCGACTTCTACCTCCCGAAGGTAGCGCTCTACCAGGCTGAGCTACACCCCGAGGTGTATTCGGACCCCGCCTCGGGGCCATCGGGAGTGGCGCCTCGGGGGACGGTCGGCCCGTTCAGGCGGGGGACGGCGACTCGATCAGTAGCCTCGCGCGACCGCAAAGTCGGCGAGGGCCGCCAGGGCGTCGGTGGCGTCCGAGGGGGCCAGGACCGCCAGGGCTTCCTGCGCCAGTCGCGCATATCCCCGCGCAAGCTCGGCAGTATAGGTAATGGCATTCGTGGTGGCAATCACGGCGGCCACCTCGTCGATGCGCTCCCGCCCACCGTGCTCGATCGCCTCCCGGAGCATCTGACGCTGCTCCGCGGTGCCCATCGACATGGCGTGGATGACGGGCAGGGTGGGCTTGCCTTCCTCCAGGTCGTCACCGAGGCGTTTGCCCATCTCACCCTGATCCGCGGCATAGTCCAGGGCGTCGTCGATGAGCTGGAAGGCGATGCCGAGGTTCAGGCCATAGGTCGCCATGGCCTCTTCGATATAATCGGGACTCTCCGCCAGGACGGCCCCCAGGCGGGTTCCCGCCTCGAACAGCGTGGCCGTCTTGCGCATGATGACCTCCATGTAGCGCGACTCGTCCGTGTCCGGGTCCCTGGTGTTGAGGAGTTGGAGCACCTCGCCCTCGGCGATGCGGTTGGTGGCGTGGGCGAGGATCTCCATGACCCGCATGCTCCCCACGTCCACCATCATCTCGAAGGCTCTCGAGTAGAGGAAATCGCCCACCAGCACACTCGCCTCGTTGCCCCAGACCACGTTGGCGGTCTCGCGGTTGCGGCGTAGCTCCGAGCCATCGACGACATCGTCGTGGAGCAGGGTGGCGGTGTGGATGAACTCCACCACGGCGGCGAGATCCACATGGTGGGAGCCGCTGTAGCCACAGGCGCGCGCGGCCAGCAAGACGGCGAGGGGGCGCAGGCGCTTGCCGCCGCTGTTGACGATGTAATGCCCGATCTGGTTGATGAGCACCACGTCCGAGCGGAGCCGCCGGACGATCAGGTCATCCACCGCCTGGGTGTCTTGGGCAACGGGGAGCCGGATCGCGGACAGGTCCATCGGGAGGGGAACAGCTCAGGTGGATTAGGGGGCTCGAGCGGTGGCTGGGATGCTAGGTGGGGCCCTTGATGACTGTCAAGCTCGACGCGGGCGGGTGGTCGGGTTGCGACGGAAACGGGGCGACGGGAACCCGTGTCCAATCACCAGGTTGACGCGAGCGAACCACGCGGTTAACCTTCCGCGTCTTTAGTCCGGGGCCTCTGGCGCCCGATCCGTCAGCTTCAGCAAACGGTCACGAACATGTACGCGGTGATTCAATCCGGTGGCAAGCAGTACCGGGTCTCCGAGGGGGACAAGCTCAGGGTGGAAAAACTCGCTGCCGATGCGGGCACTGATATCGAGCTGGATCAGGTCCTGATGGTCGGGGATGGCGACGACGTCCGGGTGGGGCGGCCCTTCGTGGAGGGAGGCAGGGTCACGGCAACGGTCGAGGGGCATGGCCGCGGCAAGAAGGTCATGATCGTGAAGTTCCGCCGGCGCAAGCACTACATGAAGCGTCAAGGCCACCGTCAGTGGTATACGGAGCTGAAGATCACGGGCATCAACCCCGGCTGACGCACCCATTCGGTCGAGGAGACAACCATGGCACACAAAAAGGCAGGCGGGAGCTCGCGCAACGGCCGGGATTCGGAGTCCAAGCGGCTGGGCGTCAAGGTCTTCGGGGGCCAGACCGTCTCAGCGGGCAGCATCATCGTGCGTCAGCGCGGCACCAAGTTTCACAACGGGGTCAACGTGGGCCTGGGCAAGGATCACACCCTGTTTGCCCTTTCGAACGGCGTTGTCCGCTTCGAGACCAAGGGGCCGAAGAATCGCAAGTACGTGGCCGTGACGCCGGCCGAGAGCGCCTGATACGCAAGGCCCCGCTGGGGCTCCGGCACCGCCAGAAGCGGTCGCTGCGAAAAGCCTCGTCCCCGTGGACGGGGCTTTTTCCGTTTCGGTCACCCGGCCATCCCGACGCATACCGGACAGCCACATGAAGTTCGTAGACGAGGCCCATATCCGCGTCGAGGCCGGGGATGGCGGCAGCGGTTGCGTGAGCTTCCGCCGCGAGAAGTACATTCCCAAGGGCGGGCCCGACGGGGGCGACGGTGGGGACGGCGGCAGCGTCTACCTGGTGGCGGACACCAACATCAATACCCTGGTGGACCTGCGCTACCAACGGGTCCACCGCGCCGAGCGCGGTCGAAACGGCATGGGTCGGGACATGACCGGTCGCGGCGGGGCGGATCTAACGGTGCGTGTCCCGGTGGGCACCCGGGTCTTCGATCACGAGACCGGCGAGCTGATCGGTGAACTCCTCACCCAGGGCGAGCGGCTGCTCGTCGCCCGGGGGGGCTTCCACGGGATCGGGAATGCCCGCTACAAGTCCAGCACCAACCGCGCCCCCCGGCAGTTCAGCCCCGGGACCCCGGGGGAGCGGCGCGACCTGGACCTGGAGCTGATCCTGCTCGCCGACGTGGGGCTGCTCGGTTTCCCCAACGCGGGGAAGTCCTCCCTGATCCGCCAGGTGTCCAGCGCCCGGCCGAAGGTCGCGGACTATCCCTTCACCACCCTGTATCCCAACCTGGGGGTGGTTCGGCTCGGCCGGGGTCGAAGCTTCGTCATCGCGGACATTCCCGGTCTGATCGAGGGGGCCGCGGAGGGGGCCGGGCTCGGCATCCAGTTCCTGAAGCACCTGGCCCGCACCCGGCTGCTCCTGCACCTGGTGGACATCGCCCCCATGGACGAGGCCCAGGATCCGGCGGACCAGGTGCGGAAGATCGAGTCGGAGCTCCAGGCCTATGGCGGGGACCTGGCGGCGAAAGAGCGCTGGCTGGTGCTCAACAAGGCGGACCTGCTCGCAGACGACGCCCTCGGCCGACGCCGTGCGCAGTTGGTCGGGGACCTCCAATGGTCGGGTCCGGTCTACGCGATCTCCGCCCTCACCGGGGCCGGGACCGCGCGGCTCCTGGAGGACCTGATGCGTCGGCTGGAGGACCTCAGGGTCCGGGCCGGGGAGCCGGTCAGGGAGCAGGAGGCCTTTGGCGATTGGCACCCCCTGGACTAGTCACCCGCCATCGGAGCCGTTTGTCCCATCCCCAGTCCGTCGAGAGCCCCAGACCGTGATCTCCCGAGAGACCCTTCCCCGAACACGCCGCTGGGTGGTGAAGATCGGCAGCGCCCTCCTTACCCGCGACGGTCAGGGACTGGACCGGGAGATGCTCATGCCCTGGGTGGAGCAGATGGTGCTCCGGCGCGTGGGCGGGGACGACGTGGTCCTGGTCTCCTCGGGTGCCGTCGCCGAGGGAATGGCCCGCATGGGCTGGCGGCGTCGCCCCAAGGCCCTGCATGAGCTCCAGGCCGCCGCGGCCATCGGCCAGATGGGGCTGGTTCGGGCCTACGAGGACTGCTTCAAGACCCGCGGCCTGCACACCGCCCAGGTGCTCCTGACCCGGGATGACCTGGCGGATCGGGCGCGTTACCTCAATGCCCGCTCGACGCTCCGTACCCTGCTCCAGCTCGGGGTGGTGCCCGTGATCAACGAGAACGATACGGTCGCCACCGATGAGCTGCGATTCGGGGACAACGACACCCTGGCCGCCCTGGTGGCCAATCTGATCGAGGCCGATCTCCTGGTCCTGCTCACGGACCAGGACGGACTCTTCGACTGCGATCCGCGCCGCAACCCCAACGCCTGTCTGATCGACCAGACGCGGGTCGACGACCCCCAGCTCGACGTGGTCGCCGGCGGCAGCGTCACCGGGCTCGGAACCGGCGGCATGGTGACCAAGGTTCGGGCCGCCCGACTCGCCGCCCGCTCCGGTACGCCCACCGTGATCGCCCCGGGTCGGGGGGAGCGGGTGCTGACCCGGATCGGGAGCGGTGAGCCCGTGGGGACCCTGCTGGTCCCGGTCCAGGAGGCCCAGGCCGCCCGCAAGCAATGGCTCGCGGGTCAGCTCCAGGTGCGGGGCCGCCTCACCCTGGATGCGGGGGCGGTGAAGGCCCTACGGGAGAAGGGGACCAGCCTGCTCGCGGTCGGGGTGAAGGCCGTCCACGGGACCTTCGCCCGGGGCGAGGTCGTGGCCTGCGTGGACGAGCAGGGCAGGGAGGTGGCCCGGGGGCTCATCAATTACGACGTGCAGGAGACGGCCCGTATCCGCGGCCAGCCCAGCCATCGCTTCGAGGCCATCCTGGGCTACCTGGACGAGCAGGAGCTGATCCATCGGGACAACCTGGTGCTGATATGACCGGGGCAATCGCCGCCTTCCATGCCGCGGGCTCAAGGATTGAGCCCGTCTCGGGATAGGGTCCCCTATCGACCATCCACGCTGGCATTGCGCAACATGATCGAGCGTCTACTCGAAGCACTCACCGCCCGCCTGCCGTGCCGCTTCATCGACGGCGAAGAGGGCGAGCCTTACCTGGAGCGCTACTATCTGGGGGGCGCCTTGGGCTGGCATGCCTATCTGCATCGCTTCGTCGATTCGGACCCGGACCGGGGTCTCCATGACCATCCCTGGGGTCGGGCCCTGAGTCTTGTCCTCGTGGCGGGCTATGACGAGATTCGGGGCGAGCCCATCGCCGATGGGCCTGTCACCCGCCGGTTCGTGCGCCCCTGGCGCATCAACCGGCTGCGGGGGGAGGACTACCACCGCGTGGTGCTGCGGGCCCGGCGTCCGGCCTGGACCCTGTTCCTCCACGGGCCGCGGACCAAGGGTTGGGGCTTCGTTCAGAACGGCGTCTATCGGCCCATGGCGCGCGACGGCTCCGAGTTCCGACATCGGGACTGGTGGAGACACGCCCCTCGCGGGGCGGCCATGCGGGCCCGCCGCCAGCCCGTGACCTGATCGGCCCCGGGGCCTTGCTGGCTCGGCCTGGACCATCCGGCTAGAATCCGCCCGGGGATCCGCGGGACCCCGTCTTGCCGACCCGACCTAGTGGAGGGGCTCAATGCGCGGCTGCTGGTTAATTGGTTCCCTGTGTCTGACCCTGATGCTGGCCGGTTGCGGCGGTGGCGCCGAGGTGGTCCATGACCTGGACCAGCTGCCGGTGAGCTGCGTCTCCAAGGTGGGTACCGGGACCTGCTTGCCAGGCTCGGGCAAGTACTTCTACGACTACCAGTCGGACCGCTGCAGGTCCACCCGATCCACCCGTTGCGGGGGCCGCACGCTCTTCGACACCCTCGAGGAATGTGTGCGCTTCTGTGGTGCCCGGCCCTGATTCCCCGGCCTCGATAGCCTTACGGACCCGTGGGGTCAGCGTCCGTGGCCGCCGGTCACGGGGACGAAGCGCACCGGGAGGTGATGACGTCCCACCAGCTCCCCGGACGGCTCCTTCTCGTAGACGACCAGCTGCTGGACACCATCGGGCAGACCAACGGGGATCACCAGGCGGCCCCCCGTCTTGAGCTGGGCGACCAGGGGATCGGGGATGCGCGGCGCCGCGGCGGTGACGATGATGCCGTCGAACGGTGCCGCCTCCGGCCACCCCAGCCAGCCGTCGCCCGCGCGCACTTGGACGCGATCGATGTCCAGGGCGTCCAGGGTCTCGCGAGCCCGCTCCGCCAGCTCCGGAACGATCTCCACCGTGTAGACGTCCACCCCCATGGCCGCGAGGATGGCGGCCTGGTAGCCGGAGCCGGTGCCGAGCTCGAAGACCCGGTCCCCCGGGCCCACCCGCAGCATCTGGCTCATGATCGCCACGATGTAGGGCTGGGAGATGGTCTGGCCGGCACCGATGGGCAGGGGGTGATTCCCGTAGGCCAGATCCTGCTCCCACGCCGGGACGAAGGCATGGCGGGGAACGCGCCTCAGGGCCTCGATCACGGCGGGATCGAGACGTGAGAAGCCCAGGGAGTCGGCGGTCATGCGGACGTCCGCCTCGACCTCCGCGATCAGGGCCTCCCGGCGGGCGTTCATCTCGTCCGCCGAGGAGCAGGCGCCGAGCACTGCCAGGGGCAAGGCCCGCCACCAGGCGCGCCACCGGTTGGCGAGCCGTGGGACCAGCGGACGGTGGGTGTTGGTGCCGTCATAGGGATCTGTCATGGTGCGCGAGGGATCATTGCCAGGGCTCGGAAGGCCGCCGCGAGTCCTTATTCACGGTGTGCCTTCTCGATTCCAGTTTAGCACCCTGCTCGCGGCGGGCCGCGCCCCGGGGATGGGTCTCCGGTCGTTTAAGATCTTGGCGTCACTGGCCGCACCCTGAAGGTCCCGCCCATGCCCTGGTCAACCGCCAATCCACGTCTCTGGATCCTGCTGCCTGTCCTGTTGTCCCTGATCGGGGGCGGACTGGCCGACGAGGGGCCGCCGTCGGCGGGCACCGCGGAGCCTTCGGAAAGTCGGTGGGTGGTCGAGGATGCGGACGGGACGCCTCGAGTCCCCATCACGGTCTTCTGGTCCAGGCGTTGCCCCCACTGTCTGGAGGCACTCCCCTTTCTCGACCGGCTGCGTCGCGAGGAGCCCTGGATCTTGGTCCGGGACTTCGAGCTGACGGAGGACCGGGGCCACGTGGCGCTCTATGTGGAGATGGCCCGGGAGCTGGGCCAGGAGGCCCGCTCGGTGCCGGCCTTCTTCGTCTGCGGTCAGCTGCTGACGGGGTATGACGGCGCCGAGGGCGTGGGCGCACGCATCCTGGGGCTGGCCCGTTTCTGTCGGCAAGCAGCGGGCATGGGCGGGGCGAGTCCCTCGCCGGCCATCGAGAATCCGCCCGCCGCGAAGGGGTCCGCGGGGGACGCCATCGAGGTACCCCTGCTCGGCCGTCTCGATCCCACGTCCTTGACGCTTCCCTTGTTCACCCTGATGATCGCCGGCCTGGACGCCTTCAACCCGTGCGCCTTCTTCGTGCTCCTGTTCCTGCTGAGCCTCCTGGTCCATGCCCGCAGCCGGGGCCGCATGTTGCTGATCGGCGGGACCTTCGTGCTCTTCTCCGGACTCCTCTACTTCCTCTTCATGGCGGCCTGGCTGAGTCTCTTTCTGGTGGTCGGCGGGGCCTCGGGCGTGACGGCGGCGGCAGGCGTCATCGCCCTGGTCATCGGCGTGCTCAACATCAAGGATTATTTCTGGTTTCATCAAGGTCCGACCCTTTCGATCCCGGAGCGGGCGAAGCCGGGGCTTTTCCGACGCATGCGGGGGCTGGTGACGGCGGACAACCTGGGCGCCATGCTGATCGGCACCGCGGTCCTGGCCGTCGCGGCCAACAGCTACGAGCTCCTCTGCACCGCGGGCTTTCCCATGGTCTATACGCGGGTGCTCACCCTGAGCCATCTGTCACCGGGGGCGCACTACGCCTACCTGGCCCTCTACAACCTGATCTATGTCCTGCCCCTGCTGGCCATCGTGCTGGCCTTCACCCTGACGCTGGGTAGCCGCAAGCTGACCGAGCAGCAGGGCCGGGTGCTGAAGCTCCTGTCCGGTCTCATGATGTCGGGGCTGGGGGCGCTCATGCTGGCCGCCCCGGAGTGGCTGGGAAATCCCTGGGTTGGCGCCCTGCTGATCGGGGCGGCCCTGGCTCTGGCCGGTGTCATCGCCCTGGGGCTGCGTCGGGCAGGGCGGGGGGAGACGGCGCGGGGTTAGGCCGGTTCGACCTTCTCGCCGCTGCGGCCGAGCAGAAACTGAACCAGCAGGGGGACCGGTCGGCCCGTGCCGCCCTTCTCCTTGCCGCTGAGCCAGGCGGTGCCGGCGATATCCAGATGGGCCCAGGCGTAGGCCTTGGTGTAACGGGCCAGGAAGCAGGCGGCGGTGACCGCCCCGGCGTCTCGCCCCCCGACGTTGGCCATGTCGGCGAAGTTGCTGTCCAACTGACTCTGGTAGTCCTCCCACAAGGGCATACGCCAGGCCCGATCCCCTGCCGCATCGCCCGCCTCCAGGATCTCGGCGGCAAGCTTGTCCTCCTTGGTGAAGAGCCCCGAGGCGTGCTTCCCCAGGGCCACCACGCAGGCCCCGGTCAGGGTCGCGATGTCGATCACCACGGCAGGCTCGAAGCGCTTGCTGTACGTCAGCGCGTCGCACAGGATGAGTCGGCCCTCGGCGTCGGTGTTGAGGACCTCGATGGTCTGTCCCGAGAGGCTCTTGACGATGTCCCCCGGCTTGTTCGCATCCCCGTCCGGCAGGTTCTCAGAGGCTGGGACCACCCCAACCAGGTTGATCGGGAGATCGAGCGCGCAGGCGGCCTGCACGGCCCCGAAGACGCTGGCGCCGCCCGCCATGTCGTATTTCATCTCGTCCATATCGGCGGCAGGCTTGATGGAGATGCCCCCCGCATCGAAGGTGAGCCCCTTGCCGACGAGCACCACGGGCTTCGCCCCGGATGACCCGCCCTTGTAGCGCATGATGATCAGCTTGGCGGGCTGGCGGCTGCCGCGGGAGACCGACAGCAGGGCCCCCATGCCCAGCTCCTCCATGTCCTCCTCTTCCAGAACCTCAACCTTGAGCTTGTCGTGCTGGCCCTCCAGCTCCCGGGCCTTGTCGGCCAGGTACGACGGGGTGCAGATGTTCCCGGGCAGGTTTCCGAGCTCCTTAGCCAGTCGAACCCCCTCGGCGATGGCCGCGCCGTGGCGTGCGGCGCGCTCCGCCTCGTCCAGGTCCTGTTTCTTGGAGACCCAGAGGGCGAGGCGGCGCAGCGGGGTCTTGGGGGCCTGCTTGTCCTCCTTGGTTTCGCTGTAGCGATAGGCCCGGTCGGCGGCGGCGGTGACCGTGTCGCGCACCGCCAGGTAGGTCCCGGTGCCTTCCGGGGCCAGCTCGGGCAGGGCGCAAAGGGCCTCTCCCGCATGGGAGCGCTGGATGAGATCCACCGCCGCGGCCACGGACTGCCGGTAGAGGCTGCGGGTGAAGTCCTTGCGCTTGCCGCAACCCACCAACAGGACCCGCTCGGCCGCCACCCCCGGGATGTCATAGAGCAGAAGGGTACGTCCCGACTCTCCGTCCAGGTCGCCCCGCTTCAGGATCTCGGAGAGACGGCCCCCGCTCGCCTTGTCGACCGATTCCGCGGGCCCGGACAGCTTCCGCTTGTCGAAGATCCCGAGGACCAGGCAGGGGGTTTTCAGCTCGGCGAGGTCGCCGGTCTTGATCTTGAAGTCCATCGTGGGGCTCCTCGACGGGGTTTGAGGTCGTGCTCGGAAGGGCCAGGCAAAGTGATAGGATCGCAGGGCGGGAGTCTACCGGATTCGGTCCCGGTGTCGTAGCGTGCCAGCCCCGGGCCCCGAGGAGCCCCCGCGCACCAGACCCAGAGGCCAGGCTTGTTGCGCATGCGTATCCTTGATCGTTATCTCGCGGGCGCTGTGATCAGCGGAACCCTCCTGGCCCTGGCCGTGCTGCTGCCCCTGCTGGGGTTCTTCCTGCTGGCCGATGAGATGGATCACGTCGGCGTGGCGGGCTACCGGTTTATCGACGCCCTGATGGTCATGGGGCTCAGTCTGCCCCGCTATGCCTATCAGCTCTTTCCCATCGCCACCCTCGTCGATGCTGCGCACGGCCCCCTCGAAGGTCCGCTCGCCGTAAGCGGGGGCGCGCGCCTCGATGGCGAGTCCG
>JBAPYD010000667.1:0-8333 GCA_049284555.1 Chromatiaceae bacterium
CTCCTCGGCCGCGCGCTGCTCGGTCTCCTCCCGGGCTTGGCGCTCCGCTTCCAGCTCCGCCTGACGCTCGGCCTCCGCCTGGCGTTTGGCTTCTGCCTCCGCCCGCTGCTGGGTCTGGGTCTCGCGATCCGCCAGCTTCTGATCCGCGGGCCGTTGGGGGGTATCGGACTCGATTCGGGCCTGAAGCTTCTCGAGGGCCTCCTCCCCCAGGAGGTTGGCCTGGACGACGCGGGGCTTGCCGGCCGCATCGATCGGATCGTCCAGGAAGCGCACGCTCACGAACAGCAGGAGCGCGAACAGGACGTGCAGCCCCAGGGACCAGTAAAAGGCGCGCGGATTGTGCCGGAGTATCTCCCACATGGTCTCGGGCCCAGGTGGTCAGGGCTCGCTGCGGGGCGGAGGCATGGTGATGAGTCCGACATCCGGCGCCCCACCCGCCTGGGCCGCCGCCATCGCATAGATCACCTTCTCGTAGGGGACCTGACTGTCCGCCCGCACCAGGATGGGGGTGTCCCGCTTGTAGTCGAGCACCACCCGGATGCGGTCGCGGATGGTCCGCAGGGTCGCGGGCAGGTGCTTGTCCTCGCCGGCATCGATGTAATAGTCCCCGAACTGGTCCACGGTGATGACGACCGATTCGACCGTCGGGCTCGGGATGGCCCCCGTGCGGGCCTGGGGCAGGTTGACCTTGACGCCGGAGGTGATCAGTGGCGCCGTGACCATGAAGATCACCAGCAGCACCAGCATCACGTCGATGTAAGGCACCACGTTGATCTCGGCCATGAGCTGGCGGCGCATGTGGCGGCGGGAACGCTTGATCATGTCGGTGCCCGTGGGTGTCTAGCCGCGCCCCTGGCGCTGGAGCAGGCTGGAGAACTCCTCCATGAACTCCTCGTAGCGGTTGTTGAGCCGCTCGACCTGGTTGGCGTAGCGGTTGTACGCGATGACCGCCGGGATGGCCGCGAACAGTCCGATGGCGGTGGCGACCAGGGCCTCGGAGATGCCGGGGGCGACCAGGGCCAGGGTTGCCTGGTCCACGTTCCCCAGGGCATGGAAGGCGTGCATGATCCCCCAGACGGTTCCGAACAGGCCCACGTAGGGGCTGGTGGAGCCCACGGTCGCCAGGAAAGGCAGGTTCGTCTCCAGCCGGTCCATCTCCCGGCTGAGCGCGACCCGCATCGAGCGCTCGGCACCCTGGAGGACCGCCATCATGTCGTTGCCCTCGATCTTGCGCAGGCGCACGAACTCCTGGAAGCCGGCCCGGAAGATCGTCGCGAGTCCCTGGTTGCGCTGCTTGTCGTTGGCGCTCAGGTCCTTGTAGAGGGCGCTCAGGTCTCCGCCGGACCAGAATCGTTCCTCGAAGGCATTGGCGCTTCGGCGTGCCTTGGCGAGCACGCGGCCCCGATCCAGGATCATGGTCCAGGACAGGATCGAGGCCAGCACCAGCACCAACAGCACGAGCTGCACCACGAAGCTTGCATGGAGCACCAGGTTCAACAGGGAGAGCTCAGGGGTCATTGTATTTTCTCTTCGGGCAGCCTCGGGCCGGCTGGTCTGGCCGGCCAGGATCAATCGAATTGGGCCGCGGACGTCCCGCCTCGCCGGCGAGGGCTCGCCGGGCGGCCAGCGGGATCGAGCGAAACGGGGATCTCTTCGGGTGCGCCGATCCGCGTCCGGTCGTCCTCACGCGGTGGCGGGATCGTACATCAAGAACCGCTAATATACCGACGCCCTTGCGCCAGGACAATGGATGTGCGGCCTGATGCTCAAGCATCCAGGGGTCCGAACAGGTCGGCGACCGTGCCGGGGGCCGCCGCGCCGGTTGCCGGTCCGCGGAGGCCCAGGTGCAGATAGGCCGCCTGGGTCGCCACACGCCCCCGCGGGGTGCGCATGAGATAGCCCTGCTGGATCAGATAGGGCTCCAGCACGTCCTCGATGGTACCGCGTTCCTCGCCGATGGCCGCCGCCAGGCTCTCCACGCCCACCGGCCCCCCGTCGAACTTCTCGATCACCGCCGCGAGCAGCCGCCGGTCCATGTGATCGAAGCCCAGGGCGTCCACCTTGAGCATCCCCAGGGCCTGGTCCGCCACCGTGGCGGTGATGTGGCCGTCGGCCCGCACCTGGGCGAAGTCCCGAACCCGCCGCAGCAGCCGGTTGGCGATGCGCGGGGTTCCCCGGGAGCGCCGCGCGATCTCCGCCGCGCCCTCCGGCTCCGTGTGGATGGCGAGGATCTGGGCCGAGCGGCTCACGATGGTCGTGAGGTCCTGCGGCGAGTAGTACTCCAGCCGCTGGACGATTCCGAAGCGGTCCCGCAGGGGAGAGGTCAGGAGCCCGGCCCGGGTGGTCGCCCCGACCAGGGTGAAGGGGGGCAGGTCCAGCTTGATGGAGCGGGCGGCGGGCCCCTCTCCGATCATGATATCGAGCTGGTAGTCCTCCAGCGCCGGGTAGAGGACCTCCTCCACCACCGGGCTCAGACGGTGGATCTCGTCGACGAACAGCACATCCCCTGCCTCCAGATTGGTGAGCAGGGCCGCCAGGTCCCCGGGCTTCTCGAGCACGGGCCCCGAGGTCTGGCGGAGGTTGACCTCCATCTCATGGGCGACGATGTGCGCCAGGGTGGTCTTGCCCAATCCGGGGGGGCCGAAGATCAGCACATGGTCCAGGGCCTCCCGGCGGGCCCGCGCCGCGCCGATGAAGATCTCCATCTGCTCGCGCACCGCCGGCTGGCCCACGTAGTCCGCAAGGCGACGTGGGCGGATGGCCCGGTCCAGGGCCGCGTCGTCCGCTCGGGCATCGGGGCTGATCAGTCGTTCGGGATCTGGTGCCATGGGGAGAGCTGCTGGCCGGGGCTCGAATCGTTCTCAGGGCAGTGGGCGCACCCGTATCGGGCGGCATCCGAAACCATCTCCGGCCATGCTAGGTGCGCGGCCTCGCTCGCGCAAGGAAGCGATGATCCGGCGTCATGGGAGGATCGATCATCGGTCACCGGGGTCCAGCCGATAGACCCGCTCGACCAGCCGGTCGAGTCCGCGCTCGCGAAAGCGCGGGGACTCGTCGATCAGATGGGCGTTGATCTCCGCCTGATGCCAGCCGGTCTCTCCGCGCTGCCAGCGTTGGTGCCAGAATTCGGGGTCCATGGGGTGCTCGGATCACCGTTCGTTGGGTGTGGGGGTCATGTGTTCGGGACAGCCCCCCGGGGGTGGCTTCAAGGCGCTGGGCCGTCCGTCCTCTGGAAGCGGAGGAAATAGCTCTCGCGCAGGATCTCGGGCTGCTCCACCAGCCGGAAACCGGCCGCCGTCACCTCGCGCACCACCTGGTCCCGGCCGGCGCGCACGTGGCCCAGGATCCAGGGTGAGCTCGCCCCCGGCAGGCGCTCGTAGTCGATGATGATCAGGGTGCCGCCCGGTGCCAGGGCCCGGTGGATCGATGCCAGCATGGCACCTGGATTTTCGAAGTGATGGTAGGTGTCGCATACGAAGGCCAGGTCGACGCTCGCGTCCCGGAGGCCCGTGCCCTGCTGGCTGTTGCGGATGGGCACGAGATTGGTGAGCCCCTCGGCCCTGGCGCGCGCGGAGAGGGCGGCGACGAAACCCGGGGAGACGTCGATGGCGTAGACCACCCCGGCGGGCCCCACGGCGCGCGCGAAAAGGGTCGCGAAGAGCCCGGTGCCCGCCCCGATGTCGGCCACCCGCATCCCCTCCTCGAGTCGGGTGGCCTCGAGGATGGGATACCGCTGGTCGAAGACCTCCCGGCCCGGCCGCTCGAAGATGTTCGACCAGCGCTCGACACGAGCCCCCTCGAAGGGCTGGTTGATGTGAGGGCTGGCCCCCGGGAGGGCGGTGCTCGGGCTCTGGTCGCACCAGGCGGGCTGGGCCAATGGGAGCAGGAGCAGCGCCAAGAGGCGCAGGGGTGCCGAGGTCATGCTTCGTTCGGGGCTCAGTCGCGGTGGCGTGCGGCGATCAAGGCGGCGGGCGCAACCCCAGGCGCCTTCGCGGTTCTGGCGATCAACGGGTCCCGCCCACCGAGTTGGCGAGGTTCTCTGTTAGCATGCCAAAGGTTACACGACCTGGATTTCTACCGTCATGCGCGGCCATGACTGACGGCGCTTCCTGACCACTGTCGAGTCGCAGACCGCAGTCGATCCCGAGCCGATGCGGGGTTCCAGCGCGATGGGATGTGAGGCTATGAGACACCTGGGTCTATTCCTCTCGAGCCTGGCGCTCGCGGCCTGCAGCGGCTCGGCTGTGATCACCGAGCTCGACGAGGATGGGGTCGTTGTCCAGGGGAGGTTTCCAAATCCAACGCACGTGGAGGCCGAGGCGAGCCGTGGCTGCGCGTTTCACGGGCGAACCGCGGTTTTGGTGAGCCAGGAGTGTCTGGATCGAACCTGCAACACTCGGCGATTCGTGTTCGCCTGTCGGGGGGCGGAGCGCCCCTCCCGGGTCAGGTCATCCCCTTGGTTGGGAATCAGCGTGGATGACGTGGCGGACCATCTCTACGCGGACCCACCGGGTACCTCAGAAGTGGCGATCAGCCGGGTGTATGCGGACGGTCCGGGCAAGATAGCGGGGCTGCGGGTGGGCGACATCATCGAGACCTTCGATGGCGTCCCGGTGAAGACTGCCCGGATGCTGGTGGATCTGAAGAGCGGTGTGCAGATCGGGAGACAGGTTCCCATCAATGTCCGCAGAGGTACCAGCGTGCGGCGTTTCCTGATCACGCCCGTAGAATGAGCCGGGGCCGCTCGAGACGGGCGGGGGGATCCCTCCGCCCGTGTTGCTTCTTTTGTCTTTTCGGGTCCCTTCAGCGGCGCCCGCCAGACGCGGTCGAATCGATCCGCGTCTTCTCGGCATGCCGAAGGCCACACGACTTGGATTACCGCCGTCATGCCCAGTCACAATGGAAGGCTCGTCCTGACCACTGTCGATCCACTGTCTGTACCGGAACCAGGGCTGGTGCGGGATATCCTGTCCGATGCAGGCTTCATCGGCGCGCCGCTGCCGGGGGTCGCCGATGGCTTCGAGGTGGGGCCCGAGCTTCTCGGTCTGTTGAGCTTCGCGGGGTGCGCTGTCGTGCTTCCCACGCCATCGGAAGGACACCCGGACGAGCCTGCCTGCCACGTACGCATTCTTGGGCCTGAACCAGGGCCCCGTTTGATGTGGGGGCGCAACACCCGGGGTCCCCGTTGCCCGGGGTGTCGCGCCAGGCTCGGCGACTGGCGGGATCGCGTCGAGGATTGGCGCGAGCGCCCGTCGCTGGAGCAGCGCTGCCCGAGCTGTGGCTGGACCGGCCCCCCTTGGCGCTGGGACTGGAAACAGGAGGGGGGCTTCGGCCGACTGTTCGTGCTGGTCGAGGAGGTCTTTCCCGGGGAGGCGGTGCCCACGCAGCGACTCTTCGATCTGCTCACGCGGGCCTGCGATTCCGGTTGGCGCCACTTCTACGTGCAGGATTGAGGGAGGCCCTCGGCTGCTCCGCGGGCGCCGCGAAACGGAGACCGTCCGGCAGGCCCAGGGTCATGCTGAGGGGCAGGTGGTCGGAGAGGGGATAGTCGATCACATGGGCGTTTCGAATGCGCAGGGGCTTCGAGACCAGGATGTGGTCCAGGTTGCGGTGAGGCCGCCAGCTCGGGAAGGTCTTCAGCTCGCAGTCGAGCCCGCGCATGCCGCTGCGTCGGACCATGGCGCGCAGGCTGCGGGAGTTGCATCCGCAATTGAAATCGCCCATCAGGACCAGCAGGGGGTGGGAGTCGGCGAGATTCGCCAGATAGTCCAATTGGCGCTGACGCGCCCGCCAGCCCAGGGCGAGGTGGAGGATACAAACGGCCAAGGGTGGCCCGTCCGAGAGGGGAAACTCCGCCACCACGGCCCCCCGTCCCGGCAGACCCGGCAGACGGTGCTCGGTGATGGCGGCGGGTCGCAGCCGGCTCAGCAGGCCGTTGCTGTGCTGGGCAAAAGGACGCAGGTCACGGTTGATCTGGCTGTACCAGTACGGGAAGGCACCCTGGCGGGCCAGGTACTGGATCTGATCGATATTCGCGCTTCTGAGACTTCCGGCGTCCACTTCCTGGAGCCCCACGAGGTCGAATTGCTGGAGCAGCTGGGCGATGCGCGCCAGGTTGACCAGACGCTCCGGATGGGGCAGCACGTGCTTCCAGCTGTTGGTGACGTAGTCGCTGTATTGGCGGGAGTAGATCCCCCCCTGGATGTTGTAGCTCAACAGTTTGATCTGCTGCATGGCCTGGGTGTCCGGCGACTGCGGGCCAGCGCCTTGGCCCATGGCCCAAACGCTAGCACAGGGCCCCTGAAGGGGAAACGGCATGGGGCCGCCGTGCCCTGGGAGATGCCGTTCGGATCTTGACCTCGCATTTGATCGGCTCGCCTGCCGAGGCGGGAGCGTCTCGAGACGTCCCAGCCCAACGGGCGCAAGGTCCTTGAAGCTGGCGCACCCGCTTTGGTCCGCGAGGAGGCGCAAGAGATCCGCGCTCCCTGGGGGCCAGTCTCGCTGGCACCGGCCCCCGGCCGATCGACCCCCGCAACGAAAAAAGGCAGCCGAGGCTGCCTTTTTTCTCATCCGGAGTTGGGCCCGTTCGATTACTGGCTGAGCCCCTGGAGGTACTGGGATACGGCCGCGATCTCCCGGTCCGTCATACGCGCAGCCACACCCCGCATCATCCCGTTGGGGTCGTTGGCCCGCTCGCCGTCGCGGAAGTGGGTGAGGGTCTGCTTGACGTAATCCGCGTGCTGACCCGAGATGCGCGGGAACTTGGCGAGCCCCACGCCCATCCCGGCCGGCCCGTGGCAGCCGCTGCAAGCGGGCACCCCGGACTGGGGATTTCCCGCGCGGTAGACCGTCTGCCCCAGCTCGGCCAAGGCCGGATCCGCCGCGCCGGGCGTCTGGGTCTGCGAGGAATAGTAGGCGGCTAGGTCGAGCATCTCCTGCTCGGTGAGCGGGGCCGCCATGGGACTCATCTGGGCGTTCTGCCGGTTACCCGCCTTGAAGTCCATCAGCTGCTTGTAGATGTAGGCCGGGTGCTGCCCCGCCAGCTTTGGCCAGGTGGGGACGATGCTGTTGCCCTGGGGGCCGTGGCAGGCGAGGCAGATGGTCCCGGCCTTTGCCTCACCCGCCTTGGCGTCCGCGGTGGGCTTGGCCGGCGTCTCGCTGCCGACGGCGACTCCCGTCAGTCCACCCGCCAAGAGCAGTGTTGAGATCGCCTTCAATCCCGAAACAAGCCACTGGTTGTTCATAGCCACAAACCTTCTTCTTCGACTGCCTGGCCAAAAATCCGCCGTTGTATATCAGATTTCGCTCATATGGGTCAATCGACGCGGGGCTCCGCGGAGGCGTTCCGGGCGGCGTCGTCAGGGGGCAGACGCCCTGGGTTCGGCCCTGCGCACCGGCGCGTCCACGCGGATCCGGGTGCCGTCGTCGAAGGTCAGTGTCAGTTCCACCGGATCCCCCGGCACCAGATCGCCCTTCAGACCGATCAGCATGATGTGGAACCCGCCCGGTTGAAGCCGGACGGCGGATTGGGCGGGAACCTCGATGCGTGACACGGGGCGCATCCGCATCATGCCGCCCTCGTGGATGTGTTTGTGGATCTCCACCACCTCGGCGATGGGGCTGGCCCCGGCGACCAGCGCCCTGGACTGTGTCGAGTCGTTGGTCAGTGTCAGGAAAACGGCGCTGTTGGGCTGACCCGGCGGGACGGCCAGGGCATAGGCGTCCGTCACCGCGAGTGTCGTGGGACCCGCGATAGCGGCGGTTGGGGTGGCGAGGGTGGCGATGCCACAGACCCCGCAAAGGAGCGCGATGGGCAGGGATGGGGCCATGGTCCAGGGTCCTCGGGTGACTGGGGCGAACGGGAAGCGGCCCGAGACTCGCGGATCTCGGGACGCGGGCTGATCGAGTGCCAGGATGGCAATTGACCAGCACCATCCTGGGGCTCGTCGGGTTCGTCCCCGGATCGATGAAGCGGGTAATCGCGGGGATAATCCACTATATACCCAGGAGCGGGCTGGTGTGCTGGTCCATGCAGGGGTGAGCCCCCCGGATTTCCGCGCAAGAGGAGCTGAAGCTTGTACCGACAATGGGATCCCTCGGGACGGTTGGCGTCGTCTGTCCTGCCCGTGATGCAGGCGCGGGTAGTCATGGCGGCCCGGGAGTGCCCATGCCTCCGCTGACCGGGTCCCTGGGCCGTTGGTGGCGATCCCGTCGCGAGGCCAATCATCCGGGCGGTTACGGCGACGCCGATTGGGCGGCCGCCTGGGACGCGCTGCCCCAGCTCACGGGACTCGATGCCGACCAGGCGGAGCGACTCCGCGCGCTGGCCCTGG
>JBAPYD010000668.1:0-13773 GCA_049284555.1 Chromatiaceae bacterium
CCCGAGGAGCAGGCGCGACCTGCCGGGCAGGACGCCGACTAGGGAAGCGCTGGCTTATTGCGCTTTCCGTGCGGGCCAGGAATGGCCCGAGGTGATCGAATCCTTGGGGTGGCAGCTGATCAGCATCTCCCTCGGGGTCTCGGACCGAGACTCAGGGGTGTTGCTGCTGCCTGCGGGTCGGTCCCACGCCGTTCACCAACGACTCCAGACCCTCCAGGTCGAAGAGCTCGATGTGCTTGCGGTCGACGCGCATCAGGCGATCCTCTTGGAAGCGGGTGAACAGTCGGCTGACCGTCTCCACCGCGAGGCCGAGATAGTTGCCGATCTCGTGGCGCGACATGCTGAGGTAGAAGTCCGTGGGGGATAGGCCACGCTTGGCGAGCCGCTGCGACATACTGAGGAGGAATGCCCCGAGACGTTCCTCGGCGCTCTTCTTGCCGAGCAGCAGCAGCATCTCCGTGTCGTAGCCGATCTCCTTGCTGAGCAGCCGGAACATCTGGTGCTGAAGACTCGGGATGGAGGCGGTGAGCTCTTCCAGGCGCGAGAAGGGGATCTCGCAGATTGCGGAGGTCTCCAACACCTTGGCCGAGCAGGCGTGCGCTTCCTTGTCGATGGCGTCCAGCCCGACGATCTCGCCGGGTAGATGGAACCCGAGCACCTGCTCTCCCCCCTCGGCACTCGGCGCGAAGGTCTTGAGGGAGCCGGTCTTGACCACGTAGAGGGACCGAAAGCGGTCGCCGTTGCGGAAGAGGAAGTCCCCGCGGTGGAGGGGGCGCGTTCGTTTGACGATGTCATCCAGCCGTTCCACGTCTTCCATGGTGAGCCCCATGGGGAGGCAGAGCGTGGAAAGGGTGCAGTTTTTGCACGCAACCCGTATGGTGTCGAATGATATGACTTTTCGCTGGCTCAAGGTGGAGCGCCCCTGGATTGCCACAGGCTTCTATTCTGAGCCGTCACTTGATCCGGATCAAGAGATTGTCATCTTTCGCTGGACCCGTGCGCCGGTGAGGCCGCGTGAATCCTGAGGCTAGGCCCCGGTTGGAGAAACAAAAAAGGCCGCGCCCGGGGGCGCGGCCTTCTTGGCTCGCAAGGGCCGGATCGGCCTACTTGGACTCGCCCGCTGCCGGGGCAGCCGGGGCCACGGGGGCCGCATAAGGCATGGCATAAGGCGCGGCGTAGGGCATGCCATAGCCGCCGTAACCGGGGTAGCCGCCCCAGCCCGGATAGCCGCCGTAGCCGTAGCCGTAGCCCGGGTAGCCGTAGCCGGAGCCATAGCCACGGCCGTAACCACGCCCGCGACCCCAACCGCGGCCGGTGCCGCCGCCGCTCATGCTCATGTTGAAGTCGCCGTAGCCGTCGCCGAAGGCATCGCTGAACCAATCGCTCATGCCGTCGCCCCAGCCGGAGCCGTAGCCCGGACCGCCGCCCCAAGGGCCGCCGCCCCACCAGGCGTGAGCGGAGGTCATGGAGAAGGCGGCGGCGCCGGCGAAGGCGGCGACACTGATTACTTTGGCAAGCTTTTGCATCGTTCTGACGCTCCTAAATCTGCACTGGTCGTTGGGTATTCGCTAACCCAGCCCAAATGGGGACCTCGGGAGGGTCCTTGGCATCTGGACGGGTCGTTTCGACGGGCGAAACGCCCACAAACTATACGCGCACCTCGTCAGTTTGTGAAGAAAAGGGCTGGCTTGGCCTGGCGCCGTGCCAGGATGCGCCCGTAGTCGGCGTGCGCACATTGAGGGGCACGGTCGAATTTGATAGCGTGTCCCGGCAGTCACGCCCATCCCCCACATCGTGGTGCCGCCCATGTCCTCACCGACCTCCAGCCCCGGTGTTTCGTCTGGCGAGTCGCCCCGGGCCAGCGCGGAGACCCGCTACATCTTCATCACCGGCGGGGTCGTCTCGTCCCTCGGCAAGGGAATTGCGTCCGCCTCCCTCGGCGCCCTGCTGGAGGCGCGCGGGCTCAAGGTGACCATGATCAAGCTGGATCCCTACATCAACGTGGATCCAGGGACCATGAGTCCCTTCCAGCATGGTGAGGTCTATGTCACCGATGACGGTGCGGAGACGGACCTGGACCTGGGGCATTACGAGCGCTTCCTGCGCACCCGGATGGGTCGCAACAACAACTTCACGACCGGTCAGATCTACGAGAGCGTGCTCCGCAAGGAGCGGCGCGGAGACTACCTGGGCCGCACCGTCCAGGTGATCCCCCACATCACCGACGAGATCAAGGCGAGCATCCGGCTGGGGGCGGATGGGGCGGATATCGCCATGGTGGAGATCGGGGGCACCGTCGGCGACATCGAATCGCTCCCCTTCCTGGAGGCGATCCGCCAGATGCGGGTGGAGCTGGGGCGTGAGCGGGCCCTCTTCATGCATCTCACCCTCGTGCCCTACATTCGCACCGCGGGCGAGATCAAGACCAAGCCGACCCAGCACTCGGTCAAGGAGCTGCGATCCATCGGCATCCAGCCGGACATCCTCCTGTGCCGGGCGGAGCACCACATCCCGGATGACGAGCGGCGCAAGATCGCGCTCTTCACCAACGTGGCGGAGGACGCGGTGATCTCGGCGGTGGATGCGGACAACATCTACCGCATCCCGCGCCTCCTGCACGCCCAGGCACTGGACGAGCTCGTGGTGCGCCAGTTCCAGCTCGAGGTGGGGGAGGCGGACCTCTCCGAATGGGACCGGGTGCTGGACGGGCTCGATCACCCCCGGCAGGTGGTACGCGTGGGCATGGTCGGTAAATACATGCACCTGACCGAGGCCTACAAGTCCCTGTCCGAGGCCCTGGCCCACGCGGGTGTCCACTCCCGCACCAAGGTGGAGGTCGTCTACATCGACTCCCAGGAAATCGAGCGCGACGGCACCGGGTCCCTGGACTCGGTGGACGCGGTGCTGGTCCCTGGCGGCTTCGGGGAGCGCGGGATCGAGGGCAAGATCCAGGCGGCGCGGTACGCGCGGGAGCGGCGGGTGCCTTATCTCGGGATCTGTCTCGGCATGCAGGTCGCCGTCATCGAGTACGCGCGGGGCGTGGCCGGGATGGAGGGGGCCCACAGCACGGAGTTCGACCGCCAGACCCCCCATCCCGTGATTGCGCTTATCACGGAGTGGCGAGACGAGCGGGGCGGACTCGAGACCCGGGACGAGGCGTCGGACTTCGGCGGGACCATGCGTCTCGGGGGCCAGAACTGTCGGCTGGAGCCGGGGAGCCTCGCCCGCGCCGTCTACGGCACCGCCCAGATCCGGGAGCGTCACCGCCATCGCTACGAATTCAACAATCGCTATCTGAACCTGATGAAGGACGCGGGGATGCGCTTCTCGGGCTGGTCCCTGGACAACCAGCTGGTGGAGATCATCGAGATCCCGGATCACCCCTGGTTCATCGCCTCTCAGTTCCATCCGGAGTTCACGTCCACCCCCCGGGATGGCCATCCGCTCTTTCTGGGTTTCGTCAAGGCCGCCCTGGCGCGTCGCGCCCAACGCGGGGGCGATCCCGAATGATGCAGCTGGCCGGCTTCGAGGTGGGGTTGGATCGGCCCCTGTTCCTGATCGCGGGACCCTGTGTCATCGAGGGCGAGGCGCTCGCTGAAGAGACCGCCGGCCACCTCAAGGAGATGACCGACAGGCTCGGTATCCCCTTCATCTACAAGTCTTCCTTCGACAAGGCCAACCGTTCCTCCGGGACGAGCTTCCGGGGACCCGGAATGGAGCAGGGACTCAGGATCCTGGAGACGGTGCGCTCGCGTATCGGGGTGCCGGTGCTCACCGACGTCCACGAGGATACCCCCCTGGGGGAGGTCGCCGCGGTGGTCGACGTCCTCCAGACCCCGGCCTTCCTCTGTCGTCAGACCAACTTCATCCGGCGCGTCGCCGAGCAGGGGCTGCCGGTCAACATCAAGAAGGGCCAGTTCCTCGCCCCCTGGGAGATGAAGAACGTGGTGGACAAGGCCCGCGCCACCGGAAACGACCGGATCCTGGTGTGTGAGCGCGGCGTCTCCTTCGGCTACAACAACCTGGTCTCCGATATGCGGGCGCTTGCGGTCATGCGCGCCACCGGATGCCCCGTCGTCTTCGACGCGACCCACTCGGTGCAGCTGCCGGGCGGGCAGGGCGACCGCTCGGGGGGGCAGCGGGAGTTCGTGCCGGTGCTGGCACGGGCGGCGGTGGCGGCCGGCATCGCGGGGATCTTCATGGAGACCCACCCCAAGCCGGAGGAGGCCCTGAGCGACGGTCCCAATGCCTGGCCCCTGGGACGCATGGAGTCGCTGCTGGGCACCCTGCGGGAGATCGACCGGCTGGTGAAGTCCGCCGGGCTGGCCGAGCAGAGCCTCGACGGCTGAGCGCCGGGGCCTCTTGGGTCCAAGTTACCGAATTCCGTCTTCCGAAATCCAAATCACCGGAGTCTAGTGTCATGTCCGAGATCGTCGACGTTCGTGCCCGTGAGGTCCTCGATTCGCGGGGGAACCCCACCGTCGAGGCCGATGTGATCACCGCCGACGGGGCCATCGGCCGGGCCATCGTTCCGTCCGGGGCCTCCACCGGCTCCCGAGAGGCCCTGGAGCTGCGCGACGGGGACAAGTCCCGCTATGGGGGCAAGGGAGTCCTGAAGGCCGTCGGCCATATCCGGGGAGAGCTCAAGGCGGCCGTCACCGGGATGGACTGCCAGGATCAGCCTGGCCTGGACCGGCGCATGATCGAGCTCGACGGCACCGACAACAAGTCCAGGCTAGGGGCGAACGCGCTCCTCGGGGTGTCGCTGGCGGCCGCCCATGCCGCCGCGCAGGAGAAGACGCTACCCCTGTACCGCTCCCTCTCCGGGGGACCCTATCGCCTGCCCGTACCCATGATGAACATCATCAACGGTGGGCAGCACGCCGATAACAGCGTGGACTTCCAGGAGTTCATGATCCTGCCGGTGGGTGCCTCCTCCATGCGCGAGGCAGTGCGCTATGGGGCCGAGGTCTTCCATGCATTGAAGGCGGTCCTGAACGGTCGTGGACTCTCTACCGGCGTGGGCGACGAGGGCGGCTTCGCCCCCGATCTTCCCTCCAACGAGGCGGCCATCGAGGCGATCCTGGAGGCCATCCACAAGGCCGGATTCCAGGCGGGCTCCGACATCTACCTCGGCATGGATGTGGCCGCCTCCGAGTTCTACGAGGACGGCCTCTACAATCTGGCGGGCGAGGGCCGCAAGCTGGATTCCAGCGGCATGACCGAGCTCCTGCTCGAGTGGGTCAACAAGTATCCCATCCTGTCCATCGAAGACGGCCAGGCGGAGGGAGACTGGGAGGGCTGGAAGTATCACACGGAGCGCCTGGGCGACAGGGTCCAGATCGTGGGTGACGACCTGTTCGTCACGAATACGAAGATCCTCGCCCAGGGCATCGAGAAGGGCATCGCCAACTCCATCCTGATCAAGGTGAATCAGATCGGCACCCTGACCGAGACCCTGGAGGCGATCGGCATGGCCCACAACGCGGGCTACACGGCTGTTGTCTCCCACCGGTCCGGCGAGACCGAGGACACCACCATCGCGGACCTGGTGGTGGCCGCCGCCACGGGGCAGATCAAGACCGGCTCCCTGTCCCGGTCCGACCGCGTCGCCAAGTACAATCAGCTGATGCGGATCGAAGATCAGCTGGGGGACGAGGCGGTCTACGCGGGGCGCGCCGCCTTCCGGTGGCTGCGCTGATACCGCGCTGAAGGTCTTCGATGCGGCTCCTGATCGTCCTGCTCCTGGTCCTGGTCGGGTTCCTCCAGTACCGTCTCTGGGTCGGGGAGGGCAGCCTGGCGGAGGTCCATTCCCTGCGGCAGGCCATCACCGCCCAGGAGGCGGAGCTGGAGCAGCTGGCCGCGCGCAACCGGGAGCTTCAGGCCGAGGTGGATGACCTGCGCACCGGCCTCGACGCCTTGGAGGAGCGGGCCCGGGTGGAGCTCGGGATGATCAAGCCCGGGGAGATCTTTCTGCAGGTGATCGAGCGCCGCGAGCCCGCGAAGGTGCCATGACGCCGTCCCGGGTTTGGGCGGTGGTGCCAGCGGCTGGTGTCGGGCGTCGCTTCGGTGCCTCGATCCCGAAACAGTATCTGGACCTCGGGGGCCGCTCGGTGCTCGAGCGGAGTCTGTCGACCTTTGTCGATCACCCGCGTATCGACGGGGTCTGGGTGGTGCTGGATTCGGCGGACCCACGCTGGGACTCCAACCCCTATGCGCGTAATCCCAAGGTCTATCGGGCGGCGGGAGGCGCGGAACGATGCCACTCGGTGCTTAGCGCCCTCGAGGCGCTGCTCGTGCAGGCTCACCCCCAGGACTGGGTCCTGGTCCATGATGCCGCGCGGCCCTGCTTGCGCCTGGAGGACTTGAATCGATTGATCGAGGAGCTGGAGCAGGACCCGGTGGGTGGTCTCCTGGCCGTTCCGGTACGAGACACCATGAAGCGCGGAGACCCGAGCGGTCGTGTCGTCGCCACCGTCGAGCGGGCCCACCTGTGGCACGCCTACACGCCCCAGATGTTCCGCCTGGGCGCCCTGGCCGGTGCGTTGCGGGAGGCCGTCGCCGGTGGCGACTGGGTGACCGATGAGGCATCCGCCATGGAGCGCCTGGGACACCGGCCACGGCTGATCGAGGGCCATGCCGACAACATCAAGATCACCCGGACAGCGGATCTGCCCCTTGCCCAGTTCTTCCTGGCCAAGCAGGGACGACTGGAATAACGCCCACTTGGGCGCGCCGACACGCCAGAAAATGAAGTTTGCTGCTCGCACGGCCGCTCCCCCCTACCCCAGCCCTCCCCAAGTACGAGGGTGTCGCAAAAGCTTGTCTGCAAGCGCCTTCCCCCTGCAAGAGGGTGTCGTAATAGCCCCTCTGCGAGCGCCTTCCCCCTCGAAGGGGGAAGGAAGGGATGGGGGTGATGGTGGAATCAGAGAGATGGACGGTCTCTACCCCCACCCTAACCCTGCAATAGGGAGGGAACTTCCGCGACACCCTCTGCAAGGGAGAGGGGGCTTTCGCGACACCTTCACCAGGGGGGAGGAAGAGGATGAAGACCGCTGGCGTGGCATTCACGGTAATCACTTGCGGGGGATCGCTGGATGTTGATCGGACAAGGCTTCGATGCCCACCGCTTCGCGGCGGGGCGTCCGCTGATCCTCGGCGGTGTCCAGGTCCCCCATGACCAGGGCATGGAGGCCCATTCGGACGGCGACGTCGTGATCCACGCCCTCTGCGACGCCCTGTTGGGGGCCGCGGGGCTCGGCGACATCGGCCGCCACTTCCCGGACTCGGATCCCGCCTTTGCCGGGATCGATAGCCGGGTCCTGCTGCGCCGCGTCATGGAGGACCTGAGGGGCAGGGGCCTGCGGGTCCATAACGCAGACCTCACCGTCATCGCTCAGCGTCCCCGGCTCTCCCCCCACATCCCCGCCATGCGGGAGATCCTGGCCACCGACCTGAATTGCGATCCGGCTCGGGTCAACGTCAAGGCGACCACCACGGAGCGGATGGGATTCACCGGTCGCGCAGAGGGTATCGCCGCCTTGGCGGTGGTCCTGCTCGCGGAATGAAGGGCCCCACGCCCGCGCGGGGGCGTCCAGGCGCCGCCCAATGACGCCCATCGGCATCCCTTTTCAAGCATTGCCCCGCGCGCACGGCGCCCCCTTGGGGCATGGACGATTGCGGGTCGATCCCGCGGATTTTCGGGTGGAGGAGGACCTGGGCTTCGAGCCGGACGGGGAGGGGGACCATCGCCTCCTCTGGGTGCGCAAGACCAATGTCAATACGGAATGGGTCGCCTGTCGGCTGGCCGAGCTGGCCGGGGTGCGGCCCGCCGACGTGGGGTTCGCCGGCCTCAAGGACCGTCGCGCGGTGGCCAGTCAGTGGTTCTCGGTGCCGGCCACCAGGGACGGGGAGCCCGATTGGTCCTCGGTCCCCGAGGGGATCGAGGTCCTGGACGTGGTGGCCCATCGCCGCAAGCTCCGTCGGGGGACCCTGCGGGGCAATCGCTTCCGCATCCTGGTCCGGGACCTGGCCCCGCGATCGGTATCCCCGTCGGGGGTCAGTACGGCGCTGGTGGAGCAGCGCCTTGGGGTGATTCGGCGCCTCGGGGTGCCCAATTACTTCGGCGAGCAGCGCTTCGGCCACGGGGGGGCGAATCTGCTGCGTGCCGATGCCTTGCTACGGGGCGCACTGCGCCGGACGCCCCGTCACCAGCGGGGGCTCTGGCTCTCGGCCGCGCGCTCCGAGCTGTTCAACCGCGTGCTGGCCCGGCGTGTCTCCCAGGAGAGCTGGAGCAGGCCCCTGCCCGGGGACTGTCTCAACCTGGACGGAAGTCACTCCTACTTTCGGGCCGAGACGATCGACGAGGAGCTGAGCGAGCGATGCGAGCGGTTTGACCTTCACCCCACGGGTCCCCTTTGGGGCGAGGGCGATCCGCCTACGGGGGGCGAAGTTTACGCGCTGGAGGAATCGGTGGTGGCGTCCATTCCGGGGTGGGGCGAAGGCCTGGCCCGTTTCGGTCTGTCCCAGGAGCGGAGGGCCCTGTGCCTCCCCGTCCGCGACCTCCGAGGGACGCTGGTTCCCGCGGGCCTTGAGATAACCTTCAGGCTGTCGGCGGGGGCCTATGCGACAGCGGTGTTGCGTGAGCTGCTCGTCTGGACGCCCTAGGGCCAAAACGGGTGGGCTCCCGCAGTCTCGGGAGGTGGCCTTGAATAAAACCCACTTGAACGGAACGGCGAACTCTTACCTCGACACCGAGAGTTGGGCGGTGAAGAATCTCGCGTCGGGAAGGCCAGGCTGGTATTCGGGACCGAAAGCGTGCACTGACCTTCCCCCAACTCCCGCATCGAATCGTAAACCGCAGGTACTTCAGGGTGCGACCTGGCTTTCACCCTGCCCCATCTCTTCGATGACGGTGATCGTGACCCAACCGTCCTGGTCCGGTAGGCTGATATCTATCTCTACAGAGGAGCTGACTTGTACGCCTTGGCCGGTGAGACCCGCGTTGATGGCGTCGAGAACTAGATCCAAGTCATCTGCCATCACGGTTACGGTGACTATGTTCATTGAGCCAATGCTCGTCAGATCCAGGTCGAGATGCGGAGTCCCTTCGAGGTTGGCTTCGATCATGTCATAGACGTCGTCAGCGACGAGTCCATCCGCCGCATGATGGGCAGACAGGGGAGCGGCAACGAAGAGAGGAACGAGCGCCGCGATCATTGCAAAGAGCCTTTTCATTTAAAAACCTCTCAATAAAACGTGAACGTGAAACGGTACGGAAAGAGACGCGTCAAAAGCGAGGACGCAAGTTAGGAGCAACCAAACATATCATTTTGATGAAATGCTCGTTTTTGTTGGGTCCACGCGCATTGACAATTCGCAATAGCTTCTGGGGAACTGTGACCAATGCCTCAATACGTTATGAAAAAGCGCCGGTGCTAACACGAAAATGGGTAGCGTGTCTCAAATTCGCTTTGGCCTTGTTAAGGGAAGCGCTGATTCATTGCGCTTTCCGTGCGGGCCAAGAATGGCCCGCCATTTACAGGGACCTTAAGCCCTTTAAGATGGGGCGTCTCGAGACTCGCACGTCTCGGGACGCGAGCGGATCAAGTACCGGGATGGCATTTGATCAGCCTCTCCCAAGGGATGTGGCCGTCAGAGACGGACCGTTTCTGCCGCGATTCCATTGACCCAGTTTGCTCGGAGAGACAGCGGGCGATCCATCGCCAGCTCGGGAAGCGCAAAGGGTCGGCGGTTTCCAAGACCCTGCCAAGCGGTGATTCGCTCAGCTGCCCCTCACAGAGACGGGTCTCTCGACCTCGATTTGTTGGGGTTTCGGAGGAGGACGTACACCGCCCCGGTGCCACCGTCCCTTTGCGTTGCGGAGCAGAAGGCCAGGACCTGGTCGTAAAGCCGCAGCCAGTAATTCACCTTCTGCTTGAGGGTGGGTTGCAGCCCGGACGACCGCCGACCCTTCCCGTGGATGATGCGCGCGCAGCGGACACGGCGGTGGGCGCACTCGCTCAGGAACTCCGCGAGGGTGCGGCGGGCGAGCTCGACGGTGAGACCATGGAGATCCACCTCCAGGCCCACCTCGACGGCCCCGCGCTGGAGGTCCGCAAGGAGTCGGCGCTGCACGCCCGGGCGGGCGAAGAGCAGGAATTCTTGGGTCTCCACCTCCGACTCGGCCAGCGGCGGGGCCCCGTCTTCGGGATCCTCGATCTCCCGAGGGCGGGGGATCGGTGGCGGGCGTCTGCGGTAGGGCTCGGCGAGGTCGTGATGGATCGCCTCGGCGCCCTCCACGTGCTCCCGAAACAGATCCAGATCGGCGTCTTGGATTCTTTTCTTCATCAGTGGGTCAGATTCCCGGGCGCGCTGCTGCCTCGAGCAGCGCCCGAGGCAGTATACCAGCCGTCCAGGGAACGCCAGCCTGCAAGGCGGATGTCGGGGTCCGGTCTTTTCAGTATCATCGATGGGTCTCGGTCGCCGTCTCCCGGTCCTGCCACACGCGCCCTTGCCCTATGAAGATCCTGGTCAGCAACGATGACGGCTATCAGTCTCCCGGGCTGTTGGCCCTGGTGGCCGCCTTGGAGTCGATCGCCGAGGTGGCGGTCGTCGCCCCGGACCGGGATCGCAGCGGTGCCAGCAACTCGTTGACGCTCGACATGCCCCTGCGTGCGATCCGGACCGAGCGGGGCTCCATCCGGGTGAATGGCACACCGACGGACTGTGTCCATCTGGCCATCACGGGTCTGTTGGAGCGGGAGCCGGACCTGGTGGTGGCGGGTATCAACCATGGGCCTAATCTGGGGGACGACGTGATCTATTCGGGGACGGTCGCCGCGGCCACCGAGGGGCGCTTCCTGGGTCTGCCGGCCATCGCCCTGTCCATGGACGCCTTCGAGCCCCAGCATCTCGACACGGCCGCCCGGGTCGGGTTGCGGCTCGTCGAGCGGCTGCGGGCCGAGCCCCTGGAGTCGAACCTGATCCTGAACGTGAACGTCCCCGACATCCCCTACGACCAGCTCAGGGGCTTTGCCGCCACCCGCCTCGGTCATCGCCACAAGGCCGAGCCCGTCACGGCGTCCCGGGATCCGCGGGGACGCACCGTCTACTGGGTGGGACCCGCCGGTCCGGAACAGGACGCGGGTCCTGGCACGGACTTCTACGCGGTGCGAAGCGGCTATGTGTCCATCACGCCCCTGCAGGTGGACCTGACCCGTCATCAGTCGCTGGATTCCCTGGCGCGCTGGCTGGAGCTTTGAACCGGATGGCGGGTTCCAGCCTCCTCGGCATCGGGATGACCTCCCAGCGGACGCGGGAGCGGCTCATCCAGCGTCTATCCGAAGCAGGCATCACCCACCCCGAGGTCCTGCGGGTCATGCGGGAGCTGCCGCGCCACCTATTCGTCGACGAGGCCTTGGCAAGCCACGCGTACGAGGACTCGGCCCTGCCCATCGGCCATGGCCAGACCATCTCCCAGCCCTATACCGTTGCGAGAATGACCCAGGCCCTGCTGGAGTGCGGGCTGCCCCTCACGGTGCTGGAGGTGGGCACCGGCTGCGGATATCAGACCGCCGTCCTGGCGTCCCTGGTGCGGCGGGTCTACAGCATCGAGCGTATCCGCGACCTCCAACGCCAGGCGCAGCGGCGGCTCTCGGCGCTGAGGCTCCGCAACGTGCGCTATCGCCATGCGGACGGTCGACTCGGGTGGCCGGAGTACGCACCCTACGATGGGATCCTGGTCACCGCGGCACCGCCAGCGGTCCCCCGGGCGCTGGCGGAGCAACTGACGCCGGGCGGCTGTATGGTCCTCCCGCTGGGCGAGGGCGAGCGGCAGACCCTGGTGCGGGTGACGCGTACGGAGGAGGGGTTCGCCCAAGAAATGCTAGAGTCGGTGAGCTTCGTACCCTTGCTCGGAGGCGTCTCCTGATGCGGATCTTCTCCGCCCTCTACGATCGGGTCTTACAGTGGTCTCGGCATCGTCATGCCCCCTATTACCTGGCGGGGCTCAGCTTCGCCGAGTCATCCTTCTTTCCGGTACCGCCGGATGTGATGTTGGCCCCCATGAGCATGGCCAATCCGCAGCGGAGCTGGCGACTCGCGGGCTTGACCACGATTGCCTCGGTGTTGGGAGGGCTGTTGGGCTATGCCATCGGGGCCTTCGCCTTCGAGCTGGTCCAGCCATGGGTGGGAGAGGGGGGCCGCTACCACGGGGCCTTCCAGCAAGCCAAGGGCTGGTTCGACCAATGGGGAGTCTGGGCCATTTTCGTCGCGGGCTTTTCCCCCATCCCTTACAAGGTCTTCACCATCACGGCGGGGGTCCTCTCGATGGCCCTGTTGCCCTTCACGCTGGCCTCCGCCGTCGGTCGCGGTGCCCGCTTCTATCTGGTGGCGGCCCTGATGGCCTGGGGCGGCGAGCGCATGGAGGGCACCTTGCGCCGTTACGTCGATCGAATCGGGTGGCTCATGCTGCTGCTGATCGTCGTCGTGATCCTTGCCCAGGGCATCCGAGGTTGATCCTGCGCCCATCGCGGGCCGGATCGGGGCATGGCAGCACTCTCCGCGACTGGAACCCGGCCCCTGCATCGGGTCCCGTCCGCATCCCGCGCAGCAGGCTCGGTGCGCTGCCCCGGGTGTCGTATCCAAGGGATCCTGTGGTTCGTCGTCTTGACGGCACTGGTCCTCGGGGCTTGCAGCTCCAGGGGGCCTGCACCCGTCGATGGCTGGGGCTGGAAGGGTCCCGTCCCTCGCGGGTACTACCTCATACGTTCGGGCGACACCCTGAGCGAAATCGCAGAAAGGCAGCGCGTCAGCAGCCAGGACCTCATCCGATGGAACAAGCTGAAGCCTCCTTACGTGATCTATGCGGGCAAGCTGCTCCGAGTCGCCCCCCCGGAGCGTTCCCGTATCGCCGCAACGAGGGCACCAGGGAAGAAGAGTCCCCGCCGGGACGCGCGCTCGGCGTCGCCTTCCGGGACCCAGGGTGGCGACGCACCGGGGAGCCGTGCGTCGGCGTCTGGAGTGACCTGGGCCTGGCCCCTGGATGGAGCCGTCCTGCAGGGCTTCCGGGCGGGCGATCGTACCCGTCAGGGGCTGCGCATCGCCTGCCGGCCGGGGGAGCACGTGCGTGCGGCCGCGCCGGGGCAAGTGGCCTACGCCGGCAGTGGACTCAAGGCTTACGGCAACCTTATCATCGTGAGACACAACAATAAGTACCTCAGCGCCTACGGCTTCAATCGTCGGCTGTTGGCGGCGGAAGGCAATGAGGTCAAGCGAGGACAGGCCCTGGCCGAATGTGGTCAAGGGGCGGAGGGGGTCCATCTGCTGCACTTCGAGATTCGTCGCGATGGTGTGGCTGTCGATCCGATCCCCTACCTGCCCCGTCGCCCCTGACCCGGGGGCGGCACCGCTGAGAGCGTCGCGTATCGAATCGGATCCGGCCCACGGGATCTGAGGCATTCAGCAACCAAGGGGTGCTCCGGTCGGATCCAAGCCTCACCGGGCCGCGGCTCGTCCTTGACGTCTCGGGAGCCCTCGAGCGTCGGTGACGTCCCTTGGACGCGGCGCGTTGTCGCGTCGGGGGCGTTACCGATCTTAGTCCCGCAGGTCGGAGGAAGAAGGGGATGTCCACTGCCGAGGAGCGAGAAACCACCACCATCGATGTCGATGTCGATGTCGAGCTCAACGGCGATCTCGACGCCGACAGCGAGTCCCTGATGTTGCTCTCCGAGGATTCCGAGGACATCACCGAGGTGGTGGGCGAGGACTCGG
>JBAPYD010000669.1:0-2027 GCA_049284555.1 Chromatiaceae bacterium
GTGGGGGCCTGAACGCTGGCGACCTCCTCCCCGTCCGCAACCGCGAGCCCGATGACGTCGGTCAGGTAGTACTCACCCTGGGCGTTGTCGTTGGTCAGCCGCTGGAGCCATCCCTGAAGGCGCGTCCGCTCGGCCACCAGGAAGCCGGTGTTGACCTCCCGGAGATCGAGCTCCTCCGGGCTCGCGTCCCGGTGCTCCACGATGCGCAGGATCTGTCTGGTGCCGAGGTCCCGCAGGATGCGGCCATAGCCGGTCGGGTCTCCGAGGGTGGCGGTGAGGATGCCGAGGGGGCAATGCCGGCTGGCCTCGATGAGCCCGCCCAGGGTCTCGGGGTCGACCAGGGGGACGTCACCGTAGAGGACCAGGACCCGGTCCACGTCCTGGAGCACGGGCATGGCGTGCTGGACCGCGTGTCCGGTCCCCAGGCGCTCGGCCTGCTCGACCCACGCGCAGTCTCGATCGCCGAGGACGCTCGGAACCTGCTCGCCGCCGTGTCCGTAGACCACGACCGTCTTCGGCGAGCCTAGGCGCTCGGCCGCGTCGAGCACGTGGGCAAGCAGGGGCCTCCCGGCCAGGGGGTGCAGGACCTTGGGCAGCGCGGAGCGCATGCGTTTCCCCTGTCCAGCAGCCAGGATCACGACGCCGAGTCTCATCTGGATTGGCCCCCCTCTCGGTGGTGTGGTGGCTGAGCTAGTGAATCGAAGGCCCCGGCAGGCCACCGGCCGCCCCGTCCTCGGCGATCTCGTCCGCCGTGGGGTCCCGTACCTCCCGGATCTGGACCTGGACCTTGAGTGACTTGCCTGCCAGGGGGTGGTTACCGTCGATGGTCAGGGTATCCTCCCCGATGCGCGTGACGTAGAAGGTCTTCACCTCGCCGCTCTCGTTCTGCATGGGGACCTCGGCCCCCACGAAGCGATACTCGGGGGGAACGTTGGCGACCTTGTCCGTGAAGGTGAGATCGGGGTCATGGGGGCCGAAGCCCTGGTCCGGGTCCAGGGTCAGCTCGAAGCGGTCTCCGGCCTGTCTGCCGAAGACGGCGTCGTCCAAGCCCCCGATGAGCTCCGTGTTCCCTCCGTGGATGTAGCCCACCGGCAGGTCCGTCTGCTCCAGGATGTTCCCGGCATCGTCGGCGATGCTGTAGGTGAGGCTCACATACATGCCCGGGCGGATGATCTGTTCGCTCATGCTGGGGGTATCCGTTGCACTGGAGAGTCGTAGGGTAACGCAATTGCGCCAAGGCGCGAGGGAGGGGCGCGCCCTGTGGAAACGGCAAGGCCCCCATCGGTCGGATGGGGGCCTCGCGTGAGAGAGGAGAGCCGGGGGCGGTCTAGCCGCGCTTCAGCTTGCGGAGCTTCTCGATGGCGCGCAGCTGGGCGATGGCCTCGGCCAGCTCCGCCTGGGCCTTGGCATACTCGAACTCGGCGGTGTGGCCGGCGAGGGCGTCCTCGGCGCGGCGCTTGGCCTCCATGGCGGCCGCCTCGTCCAGGTCACGGGCCCGGATGGCGGTGTCGGCGAGCACGGTCACCACCATGGGTTGGACCTCGATCATGCCGCCGGAGACATAGAAGTGCTCCTGCTCCCCATGCTCGTTCTCCACCCGTACGTCGCCGGGGCGAAGCCGGCTGATGAAGGCGGTGTGTCGGGGGGCGATGCCCACCTCCCCCAGCTCCGCGGTCGCGTACACCATGGCGGCGGTGCCCGAGTGGATGGCCCCCTCGGCGCTCACGATGTCCACGTGGATGGTCATTGCCATGGGAAATTCCCCTTCAAACGCCCATCTTCTGGGCCTTGGCCACCGCCTCGTCGATGCCCCCGACCATGTAGAAGGCCTGCTCGGGCAGGTGGTCGTAGTCACCGTTCACGATGGCCTTGAAGTCCTTGATGGTGTCGGACACGGACACGAACTTGCCCGGGGCCCCGGTGAAGACCTCCGCCACCGTGAAGGGCTGGGAGAGGAAGCGCTGGATCTTGCGCGCCCGGGAGACGGTGAGCTTGTCCTCCTCGGAGAGCTCGTCCATGCCGAGGAT
>JBAPYD010000670.1:0-8445 GCA_049284555.1 Chromatiaceae bacterium
TAGACGGGAGTCTCTGGCACGGTCCAGCAACGCGCCGGAGGGAGCTAACGACCAAAAGCTGCTCCCAAGCCGAGTCGTTTCTGCGGCAGGTTGACGCGCTTTGCAGCCGCTGGCGGTCACGATCGGGGATAGGCCGGTTACGACCCACCGCAGACGGTCGGGCCTCGACCGTCAAAGTCTGCAATGCGGCGGGCATTGACCCTCCGACCCCGAGGTAGCTCTCCTTCTCTCGGTCTGCCCGCGGATGACAATTCCCCCATGTCCCGCATGCGGTATGCCCGGGCGTGCGGTCCCCGCGAGATCGAAGTCGTCAGGGCGCGGACGCAGGGCTGTCCAGCCAGTTCTCCACCTGCAATCCTGCGACCCGGCCGAATTCCTCGGCATTGTCGGTAACCAGGGTGAGGCCGGACTCCAACGCATGAGCGGCAATCAGCAGGTCGTTGGGACCGATGGGCGTGCCGGCTTGCTCCAGCTGAAGTCGGATCTCGGCGTACATGTAATCGGCCCCGGCGTCGAGGGACAGGACCGGTAGCGAGGCCAACAGGTCGTCGACCTTGCCGGCCAATGCCTTGGAGCCGAGCTTGCGGGCACCGAAGCGCAACTCGGCGGCCGCGACGATGCTGGTGCAAACGGTTCCGTAGCCGCGCCTGGCAAGCGTCGCGGCCACCGGTCCCTGGGGTTGGCGGATCAGTGCGGAGAGGATATTGGTGTCGAGCAGGTAGCGAAGGCCCACGACGTTCGCCATGGTGGTTAGAGTCGGACGTCGTCCAGTGGCAACAGACCTTCGTCCACGTCGGGGAGGATCTCGTCGAGCGGCTCCCATCCGGCGAGCAGCGTGGCGAGATCCGGCCGGCGCCGGACCGGCTCGACGATCAGACGATCGCCGTCTTTGCGGACAATCGCCTCGTCGGCGTCCAGCTCAAGCTCACGCGGGATGCGCAGGGCCTGATTGCGGCCATTGCGAAAGAGGCGCACATGACGTTCGGGCTGCACAGGAGATCGATCCTGAAGAGAAGGGCGAGGCATACGCGGAAGCATATGCTAAAGGATCGGGTCGCGCCAGACATTGGGCGCGACTTGTGCACATGCACCCTGCGACGGGCGCGCGCGGGAAACCTCGCGGGAACCGGTCGATTGAGAAACACCTCATCCAGAGCTGCGGCTGCGGGGCACGGCTGGTCTCAAAGTGCCGGCTCTGTGGAGCCAGCGGGCGTTCGTAGGGATTCGGCGACGGTCTGTTCCGGGGATGTTCCAGCGACTCAGGGGGTCGACAGCGGGGTCCGCAGTGCGTCCTGAGCCGTCGCTCAGCAAGAGGCGCCGAGCGGCAGCTCGGGGTCGGCAAGCACAGTCGCATGGGCTCGGTGGTACGTTAGCGCATGCCGCTGCCAAACTCGCAGCCGGTGGCCGACGCTCGACCTTGGTGTGCTAAAATTTATCTACCATTTTGTAGACACTAGGGCCACGCTTGTGCACGCGACCCAGATCTCCGCCCACATCTCGCCCGAAACCCGCGAGCGGCTGGAACGCTACGTTCGTGCTCGGGGCTTGAAGAAAGGCTTTGTCATCGAACAGGCCCTCCTGCATCACCTGCAGGCACTCAAAGAGTTGCCCGAGGACGCGATGGTACCGCCGCGGCTCGTGGTCACCTGGGAGTCCGGGGAGCGCCTGCTCGAACGGTTGGCGAAGAAGGAAGAGCCGAATCAGGCCCTGCGTGCGCTCTTCGCCGAGGAGTTGGAGCCCCCCAGCAACGCCACCTCATGAGCATACAGATCCGGGTGTTGGAGCCGGGCGATGACCGCAGCCGGTTCTCCAGCGGCAACCCGGATCTCGACCGGTTCTTCCACCGCTTTGCCGGCCAGAACCAGTTTCGGCACCACATCGGCGTGACGTACGTCGCGATGGACGGCGGCGACATCCTCGGCTTCCTCACCGTCGCGGCGTCCGAGATCGCGATCGACGCGCTCCCGGAGGCGCGGCGCGGGCGACTGCCGCGTTATCCCCTGCCGGTGTTGCGCGTGGCGCGGCTGGCGGTCTCGGTGTCGGCCCGGGGGCGCGGGATCGGGCAGGCATTATTGCGCCACGCCTTGCGCCTCGCCCGCCGCACCGCCGCAGAGATCGGCTGTGTGGGGGTGGTTTTGGACGCGAAGCCCGAGGCGCTGGGGTTTTACCTCCGTTACGGCTTCGAGGCGCTGTCCGTGGTTGAGGGTGCGCTGCTCGATCGCCCAGAGCCAACGCTGATGTTCCTGCCGCTCTCGGCGATTCCACCAGCAGCGGATCGGTGATCGCCGGTGTTGTCGACCCGGTTCGCGCACTGACCGTCAAGTGGGTCGGCCCGTCACCATCGCTGGCGGAGGCATACTGATCAACGCGCTCGTTCGGACCGCCGTGCCTTGCAGGCCACTTCAAGATTGTCTGATACCTGGACGTGGACGACCCAGTGACGGCAGCAGCCGGCCAGACCTCAGCGATGGCCATGCTACGATCCCAGACAGCAAAGCATGCTTGGTCGCGGTGTCGCCGCTGCTGGCAATCGCTGCTCGCCGCTCGCTTCCGGACGAGAACCTATTCCGGGGTGCTCCCCCGAAACCCGGCAATCATTTGTTGAAATTCCGTAGTTTCCGCTATCAAGAATGCCGTGAGCGAGCGATGAAAACAAAAGCAGCATCCAAGAAGAGCACGAGTACTGGCAGAGGCCCAATCGCAAGAAAAGTGATCGCTTCCGCTCGACAGCAGCTTCAGCAGAAGGTGACGAATATTGCCGATTGGAGACAGGCTAGATTAGGAGCCGAAGAGTATCAGAAGACGATTATCTCGAAGAATCAGCTTTCGGAATACGATCCGCTTCATGGGCTGTACATTTATGCACAGAATCAACTGTCAGTACTGATTGAGCAGATGATCGGTCTGCCGATGCTGGATAACTTGGCGGACGCTTATGCGGCGGCCCAGGAAGAGTATATGCCTTCCGGCCCGCCGATGAGTCCGCTGACCACCTCGTACTTCACCTCATGGGGATTCTTTGATTTGTGCTCCTCCGGCGCGAAGAAAGAATCGCTATGTACGGTGGCCACGGATTTCTGTAAGTTCCAGCAAGTCGATGAAGGATTGGTCACGCTATTTGAGACGATGCAAGCGTCGAGGATGGGGATCTATCGACATGAAGGCGCGTCGAACCGGTTCGTCTTCTTGCGGGAGCTGGTAACGAATGAGCGGGTAAAGGCGATTTCGCCAAGCGGCTATCGGGGTAACGCCGGAGAGGTTTGGTTTGCGCGTGTACTGCCGCCTCCGTTTCAACCGGCAGCATTCGACTATTCGCTGGTTTTTACCACGCCGTATGTGTTGGGGAAGTGCGGTCCGCGGCGGGAATTTGTGCCGTTGGTCGAAGAAGACTGGCTGGCCTTTTTCAAACGGAATTTGCCCAGGACGAATCAGGATACGGAGGCGCCCGCCTATGCCCATCTGATGAAATACGGGTTGAGCCGCAACTATTGGAATGAGTTTGTCTTCCTGGCTTACCGAAATCACCGACACGACATGATCCTGTTGGAAGGATTTCCGGATCTACCCGCAACCTTGCCGCACACACCCGAAGGAAGCCGGCGATTGGGGGTGTGATGTGGGCTTGCTCACCCCGCGCGGCAGCGGACACCTGATCGCGCGCGCCACCCTGGCCAGGGCGGAGTCCCAACGCGTTGTCGATGGCAACTGAGCGTTGTCGCTATCCGCGTCCCCGAAGCTTGGTGTGAAGCTTCCCTTTGGGGTGGCCAATCCCCCGGCGCATGATGAACTTTTCCCGTCTACGGCAACCCCTCGCAGCTCGGTCCTTGGTGTCGTCGCCGCGTCAGTGGGCTTCGACCCGCTCCGCAGTGAGCATTGCCGCGGCGCGGGCTAAAGGGCGTCTTTGTTCTTCTCGCGCACGCGCCGATAGAGCTCCTCCATCACCGTGATGAAGGAGCCCTCAGGCTCCCAGAAGGCGGGAAAATCCCCGCCCTTCTTGACCAGTATGCCCGAGACGGCGGGTGGACGGGCCGGCTCGATCTCGCTCGGCAGGCGCCGCCCGCCCTGCCAGAAGGCGCGGTAATCGGGAGTGGCAGCGGCCGGCGCCGGGCGGGTGAAAAAGGACTCCGCGGCATCGATCGGCGCGGATCCGTTTTCGGCGAGCGACGCCAGCGCCTTGCCCAACGGCGTGGTGCTCAGCGCCTGGTGCAGCCGCTCCGGCGACAGGCCGCGCAGCTCGAAGAGCAGGAAGGGATCCCGGTCCAGCTGTCCCGCCAGCCGGTAATAGACGCCGGCGATGTGCTTGCAGGGGTTGGCGTAGTCCGGGCAGGAGCACTCGGTCAGCGCGAAGTCCTTGCGGCTGGTGGGCAGCAGGTGCAGCCGCACACCGGCGAAGGCGCTGTCGATGTCGTCGGGCATCTCGTTCATGAGGAGCTTCGCCACCAGGGCCGCATTGCTCCCCAGGTGAGCGATGGCCTTGTCCCAGTCCTTGGGCGCGATGGGGGCCATCTGGATGCGGGTCTTGTAGCGGGGCTCCTTGTAGACCCCGTAGTAGGGGTTGACGTTGCCGCGCACCGTGGCGGTGACCAGGCCATCGCTCACGGCGAAGGCCAGGATGCGGCTGTCACCGCTGTAGCCGCGCCCGCGCTGGAGCCGCCCGCGGTCGGTGAAGCCCTCCAGCGCCGCGATGAAGCGCTGCCCCCACCAGGTCTTGCCGAGCTGCGCCATGGTCAGTCCACCACCGCGTCGCGGCTCAGACGGATGAGGTCCTTGAAGCGCTCGTTGTCGAGCCGGGTGAGCCAGGACTCGTCGCTGCCGACGATGGCGCCGGCCAGCGCCTTCTTCTCCGCGATCATGTCGTTGATGCGCTCCTCCAGCGTGCCCAGGGTGACGAACTTGTGGACGAAGACGGTCTTCTCCTGGCCGATGCGAAACGCCCGGTCGCTCGCCTGATCCTCCACCGCGGGGTTCCACCAGCGGTCGAAGTGAAAGACATGGTTGGCCTTGGTGAGGGTGATGCCCACGCCGCCGGCCTTGAGCGACAGGACGAAGACCGCGGGCTCGCCCTGGGGCTCCTGGAAGGCGCTGATCATGGCCTCGCGTCGGCTGCGTGAGGTGCCGCCGTGCAGATAGAAGGTGCTGTAGTGGAGCTGTTGCCGCAGGGGGCGCTCGAGCTCGGCGCCGATCTCCGTGAACTGGGTGAAGATCAGCACGCTGTCGCCCTCGGCGAGGGCCTCTTCGAGCATCTCCTGCAGGCGCTCGAGCTTGTGCGAGCGCTCCGCGGTGAAGGGGCTGCCGTCCTGGAGGAACTGCGCGGGGTGATTGCAGATCTGCTTGAGCCGCATCAGGGTGGACAGCATCAGCCCCTGGCGCGCGATGCCGTCCTTCTCCTCCAGTTCGCGCTCCACCTCGCGCACCACGCCCTCGTAGAGGGCCGCCTGCTCGCGGCTGAGGTTGCAGTACTGGATCGCCTCCAGCTTGTCCGGCAGATCCTCGATGATGGCCTTGTCGGTCTTGACCCGGCGCAGGATGAAGGGCTCCACCAAGCGCTTGAGGGTGGCGGTCTGCACCGGGTCGTTGTCGCGCTGGACGGGGAGCTCGAAGCGGCTGCGGAAGCGCGCCTGGGTGTCCAGATAGCCCGGATTGGTGAAGTGGAAGATCGACCACAGGTCCATCAGGCGGTTCTCGACCGGGGTACCAGTGAGCGCGAGCCGGTGCCGGGCGCGCAGCTTGTTGACGGCCTTGGTCTGCGCCGCCTGGGGGTTCTTGATGTTCTGCGCCTCATCCAGGACCACCCGGTGCCAGTCGAGGGCGGTGAAGAGCGCCTGGTCCCGGCGCGCCAGGGCATAGGTGGTGATGACCAGCGCCTGCCCGCCGGCGCGCCGTGCGAAGGCCGCGGCGTCCTGCTCGCGCTCGGGGCCGTGATGAAGGAAGGTCGACAGATGCGGGGCGAAGCGCTGGACCTCCTTCTGCCAGTTGCCGATGACCGAGGTCGGCGCGATGAGCAGGGTCGGACCCACCGCCGCGTCGGTCTCGCGTTCCTGCACCAGGCGGGCGATGACCTGCATGGTCTTGCCGAGGCCCATGTCGTCGGCGAGACAGCCGTTGAGCCCGAGCTGCTCCAAGAAACGCAGCCAGGCCAGGCCGCGCTTCTGGTAGGTGCGCAGCTCGGCCTTCAGGCCCGGCGGGTCCGCGACGGGCTCCAGCCGGCTGCGGTCGCGCAGACGCTCGAGCATCTCGGCGAGGGCGTCGCCGCGGTCGACCTCGAAGGCCTCGTCGGTGGCGGTGCGCCGCAGGATCTCCTGCAGGCTCATCTCCGGGGTCTCCTGGCCGTGCTGACGCCAGAAGGCGAGCATCTCCTGCATCTTGTCCCGGTCGAGCTCCACCCATTGGCCGCGGAAGCGCACCAGCGGCGTCTTCGACTCGACGAGCCGCTGCCACTCCTCCGCGCTCACCACCTGGTCCCCGATGGCGAGCTCGTAGCGGTAGGTCACCAGGTTCTCCAGGCTGAGCCCGCTGGCGCTCGGCGCGGCCGTTGTCACCTTGCTGCCGGAGGCGGAGCGCAGCCGAATGCGCACCCGCCGCCGGCCCTGCGGCGTCCACCAGGCCGGCACGACGATCTTGAAGCCGGCGTCCTCCAGCACCCAGGCCCACTCGTTGAGGAAGGCGAAGGCCGCGTCGAGATCGAGCGCGACCGCCTGGGGCGTGGCGGTGTGGAGACCGTCCCAGAGCCTGGGCACCATCCGGGCGGCCAGGCCCAGATTGAGCAGCAGATGGGTCTCGAAGTCCTCGCCCAGTTGGCGGCGCAGCTGCCGGCGCTCCGCGGCACTCGCCGACCAATAGTCCGACAGCGCCAGACGCCGCGAGGGATCGGCCTTGGGCACGGCGATGAACTGCAGGGCCCAGTCGTCCTCTCCCTCGCTGGGCGGCTCCATCAGCCGAAAGCCCAGGGTGAAGGCCGCGGTCTGCTCCCCGGCGACCAGCCGCCGGTGCCACTGCTGCAAGTGCCGGTAGACCTCGAGCCCCGTCCCCGGGGTGCGCCAGGGCCTGGCCGCGGGCCCTGATTCCAGGCCCGCGCTGAGGAGGCTGCCGGCGATCTTCTTCCCAAAGGCCGCCGGCAGCGGGGTCTGGCGCACGACCTGATCGAGCAGCACCTCGGCGCAGTGGCGCAGGATCGGCTCCGCCTCGGCGATGCCTTCGCCTCCCGCGGCGCAGGCGGCTGGCATCCGCTCGCGGGCCTCGGCGATCAGTTGCTCGTAGGGCTCCGCGGCCCACTGCCAGGCGCCGTAGAGCTCGAACGGCGGCGCCTTGCGCTTGCCTTTGGGGGTGGGTGGCTGGCGATAAACCAGGGCGGGGAGATATTGCTCGCGCACCAGCAGGCGCTTGAGCCCCTGGGTGAACCAGTACCAGAACAGGAAATCGCTGCCAGCCTCGACGTTCTCGGCGCGGTAGGCCGAGAGGAAGTGAAGCTCGCTCAGCGCCCTGATGGGATGGGCGAGGCGCTGGCAGTCCACCTGCCAGGGCCTCAGCGCCGTTGGCGTCTCCTCGATGGCCCGCGGCCAAACCTTGGCGAGCTGCGGCGACGGCAAGGGGGCGTCCACCCCGCTCGGCAGGTGGAGGGTGCAGGCTGCTTGCGCCGCAGGAAGGGGCGCCACCATGGGCGTCGCGCCCAGCGCATCGAGGAACGCCGGCCAGGCCTCCGCTCGCAGGTGAAAGGGGTGAGGGGCAATGCCCTTATTGCGCCGAACGGGCGTTTCCTCTCCTGTCTCGACCCATAGTCGGAGTGAACCCGACTGGGGGAACGCCTCGGTGGGCTCGGGCAACCAGAATGCGTGGAGGACCTTCAACAAGGCTGGGCGCTCGTCACGGGGGGGTCGGCGTCAGGAGATCGCAGGCGAACCCGGTTGCACGGGCTTGGGGACAACGCGGGTTGCTCGCATCCTTTCGATTGGCGCCAATGCATCTCCCCGCCCCGCCCCCTTCGCGAGCGTCCGCCCCCTGCCAGAGACCTTCCGCTGGGCTGCCTCGCCGGGCGGCTTCTCCGCCCCAAAACCGTCGCCCCCTGCTGCATGCTCGTGCCCACGCACAACTGCATGCCGTGCCGCTGTCGGCCCGCGCGAACCGCAGCAGCGCCCGCCCACCCATTTCCGATAGATTAGACGGGAGTCTCTGGCACGGTCCAGCAACGCGCCGGAGGGAGCTAACGACCAAAAGCTGCTCCCAAGCCGAGTCGTTTCTGCGGCAGGTTGACGCGCATAGCGGTCGCCGGCCGCCCCAGCAACGATCCGCGAGAGTTTCCGGAAAGCGGACGCCGCGCTGCGAACTGCCGCAGACGCCTTCACGCTGGACGTTGTACCTTACTTGAACTTACGGCGATGGCCTTCGACCCAGAATCGACATCAGCCCTACCACGAGCGGCCGCAGCATTGAAGCCGCAACGGGCCTGAT
>JBAPYD010000671.1:0-4852 GCA_049284555.1 Chromatiaceae bacterium
GCGCCGGGCTCGGCACCACCGCCTTTGTCGCCTTCATGGCCCGGACGACCCACCCCGCCTACACGGCGACCCAGCTCGCCCTGTTCACGAGCCTGATGGCCGTGCCGCGTACCTTCATCAATGCCTCGGCGGGCTGGCTGGTCGAGCAGATGGGCTGGGTCACCTTCTTCTGGCTTTGCTTCGCGCTCGCCATGCCTGGCATGCTGCTCCTGCTGCGTGTCGCCCCCTGGAACGGCCAGGCCGCCGTCCTCACGCCCGGCCCGGCCGCGGCTCGCGTCTCCTGATCCCGGATTCGCTCGATGCCGGCCCGATACATTTCTGGCGCGTGATTGCTCGGTGTCCCGCGACGCGACCCGCTAAGGTCTCAGGCCCCTTCCCGGCCGTCCTAGCCCTGGGTCAGGGCAAGAACACCCAGGAGCATCACGACCGAGGCCAGCAGCTTGGTGGCCAGATAACCCTCGGCGAAGAACAGACGCCCGAGCAGCACCGAGAAGAGCCCGGCGGTGCGCTTTACCGCCATCGCGTAGGAGGCCAGGGTGAGGCTCAGGGCGATCTGATCCGCGATGCGCATGAGGGCGAACAGGAGCCCCAGGAGCAGCAAGGGTCGCAGCTGTCGGCGCAGGTCGGGCGTAATGAGGCGGCGGTTGAAGCCCCGGTCCCTGAGGGTGAAAACCGTCCAAAGAATCAGGGTATTGACCACCGCGACCACCACCGAGAACGACAGGGGGTCGCTGAGTTGGATCCCGATGCGACCGAAGACGCTGGCGCCGGCGAAGCAGGCGGCCGCGAGGGTGGCGTACAGGCTTCCAGCGTCGAGGAAGAGCCGTACCAAGGGACGGTACCAGCCGGCCCCCTCCGAGCTCATGCTCAGGATATACCCCCCCAAGACCAATAAGAGGACCCCGACGAGCCCCAGGGGTCCTGGAACGGCACCGGTCAGCAGCCACTCGATGACGATGACGAAGCCGGGGGTCAGGGTCATCACGGGTCCGACCAGGGAGACCTCGGTCCGGTGCAGGGCGGCGTTCAGGAACCAACCGCCAAGCCCCGAGATCACCCCGCCCCAGACCACTGCCGCCAGATAACCCGGGGTCTGGATCGGGAAATTGTGATGCCAGATGGCCAGGGGGAGGGTCACCACCAGGCTCGCGAGGTTCACGTAAAGGGTCAGCACCTCGGTGGAGAAGCTCAACGAGAGGCGCTTGGTGACGGCGAGCCGCGAGGCGTGGAAGAAGGCCGAGGCCAGGGAGAAGAGCACCCAGAGGTGGGCGAATTCGGACAGGTCCATGGCGGAGATCAGGGGTCCTGCGCCGGCTCCGGGACTCAGGTGACCCAGCCCCGGGAAGGCCCGCCGAAGCGGCGAACCCGGGACGGCCGAATCGCCCCCGCGGCCCCCTCGGCCCCCAAGAGCTGGCCCTGATTGAAACAGGTGAACTCCCGCTGGAAGTCTGCGCGATGCTCCCATTGCGCGTTACTGAAGGATCCCTGTCCCCGAAGGATGCGCACGCTCTGGATCCCCCCCAGGGTCAGCAGGCCGGCCCCCCCGATGCCGGAGAAGAGCTTGGGCTGGATGATGAGGTGCACCTCGTCCGCCAGCGGATCGGACTGGGATCCCGCGGCGTGGAGGTTCAGGGCATAGCAGGGCTGGTTCAGGGTCATCAGATCCATGCGTCGACGGGGCGTGGCCTGGGCCAGCCAGCGGGCCGTCCCGGGCGCGAGGGCGCGCAGGTCGCCGGCAAGGACCCGCAGCCCCTCTTTGACCTCCGTGCCGAAGGGCAGATCCGCGATTCTGGGGCCGATCTCCCTCATCGGGAGCAGGGGGTGGCGGTGCCATGGGCGCGGTGGGTCCACCCGGCCGGTCAGGGCCTCCAGCACCAGGGTCGCGAGCGCCTCCAGCCGACGGTGGATGCGCCGCACCAGGTCCTCGAAGTCTTCGGAGTCGAGCACGTGCCAGCCCGGAAGAGACAGCACGGCGCCCAACGGGCGGGAGCCGGCCAGGGCCGCCCCTTCGTCCGGGGCCAACAGGGTCGCGCCGGGGACACCCGGCGGGAGCCCCTGGAGCCCCTCCGTTACCAGGCGTGCACCGAGGAAGGTCAGCGGATCCAGGGCCTGGCGGCGCAGCCGCCGGTCGGCGATCTCGCCCAGGGGCTGGGCCTGCCCCAAGGGCTCCAGGGCCTCAGCCCCCCAGTAGAGCAGGTGCAGATGAAACTGCTTGGCGGCCTGGACGCTCTCCCGGTCCCAGGTGTGGGGGTCACAGTTCAGGGCCAGGTGGAGCTCGCCGCCCGACAGCCCGAACCGCTCGCCCACCGCCCTCTGGGCGCAGAACCGGACGAAGTTGAGGCCAGTGCGCCACAGGGTGCGGCCCGTCCGCGGGCTGACATCCCCCGCCGTCGATTTGGGGGGCGTGGAGACCTCCGAGAGCATCAGGTCGTAGAGGCTATGGGGGGAGGCCTTGTCGATGAGCGCGAGGGTCTCGCACCCTGGGTCCCCGGTCGGGCCACAGGCAAGGAGCTGGATGGCCCGTCGGGCGAAGCGGCGACGCGGGTCCGGGTGCTCCAGCTCCTCCCCTTGGAGCCCGTACTCCGGCGGTGGGCCCGGGACGCGCAGGTGGTGCCAGGCCACGCGCAGGTGCTCGACACCGGGCGCGAGGAGTGGGGCGAAGGGTGCGTCACTGGCGGTGTCAAACACCGGCAAAGGCCCGCCCTAGCGTAGGACTGGCGGTCATCGTGGTGCCTGCCGGAGCCCTGGATCTCATGCGCGGATTCTCGCCTCCCAACTTGGCTCAATGGGCCCGTTCCGCGCCGAGACGCGCCTTCAGGGGCTGGAGATCCCGGACCACCTCGGCCATCAGCCGCGCGGTCAGTCGGTTGAATGCCTCGGCCATGGCGTCCGAGGTATCGCCGTGCACGGGCTCCTCGCCGCTGTAGCGGCGGCTCGCGAGCGTGCTCCGGTCCCCGGCGCGGACGAGGGACAGGTTGATGCTAGCCGCGACCCGGGGAGGGGTGTCCGTGGGCAGATGCTCGAATTGCTCCACCTCACCCCCTAGCATCAGGTCGAAGCGAGCCCGATCCGTCGGGACCACCACGACCTGCACCACGTCGGCCGCCCGGATGGCGCCGACCAGGGCCTGGGCCAGGGAGCGCGTCGGCGGATCCTCCCACAATAGGTCCTCGTAACGCTGGGCGACAAGGGGCTGCTCGCGGGTGCGGAAGACGATGGCGCGGCCGCCGAGAAAGCCCCGGGCGGCCAGGTTATTGACCAGCAGGACCACGGGCGCGGGATGTCCGCTCGGTCCCACCAGCACCGCCGGCTCGAGCCGGTAGAAGCGGTCCGGCCGAATCGGCTGCGGGGACCCGCAACCAGGGATGGAAAGGACCAGGGGAATCAGTATCGCCGCCCGCCAGAGCAGGGCCGGGGCCATCCACCGGATCACTGGAACCAAGGCGCTTGCTCCTCGACCTCGCGGCCCTTGATGATCACGGCCGGGTCGCGGCGCAGGTCCCGGGCCAGGGCGGAGAGGTTGCGGGTGGCATCCTCGATGTTGTTGAGGATGGGTGTCAAGGCGGCGGACAGCTCCTGGAGCAGGAACTGGGTGTCGTCGAGGGAGCGCTGGACGGCGGGCTTGTTGTCCACCACCAGGCCCCGGATGTCCTTGGCCAGGTCCCCATAGTTCTTCACCGTCTTCTGGACCTCCTCCGTGCTTCCCGTGAGCCGAGCGGTGACCTGGGTGAGGTCCGCGGACATCTGCTCCACGGAGCCCAGGATGGCCTTGATCTGGTCTGGCTGGACCAGCGCTTCGAGCTTCGCCGAGAGGCCGCGGAGATTCTCGAAGGCACCCGCCAGGCGCTCCCGATTCTCATCTTGCTCCCCGCCCGTCCCCAGCAGGGTCTCGATGGTCTGGATCTGCGCCTTGATGCTGGCCAGGGCCGGCTCGATCGTGTCTTTCACCAGGCCGTCGAGCGACTCCGTGAGGGCGGAGAGCTGGGCCATCAAGTCCCGTTCCCGCCCCAGGGCGTCGATCACGGCCCCATCGTGCAGCAGCGCCTGCGACGACCCCGGCTGCACCTTGATTGCATCCCCCGAGAGCAGTCCCGAGGAGCCGAGCTGGGCCCGGCTGTCCACGGGCACCGGCCAGTTGTTGCGGATGCGCAGGGTCGCGCGGAAGCAGGGCAGCGCCGGGGATCGCTCCGAGCCCAGGGCAGCAGGTTCGGGGCACAGGCTCGCGTCCGGGTCCCGGCCTGGGAAGATTGGCGAGACCCGCTCCACGAGCCCGATCACATAGCCCTCTTGGATCACCTGGATGCCCGGGTCCAGGCCCCGGGCATCGAAAAAGTAGGCCTGAAGCCGGTACTGGCGCCCGAAGACCCCGGGCATCACCAGGGCGAGGGCGGCCAAGGCGACTGCCGCCATGGCGAGCACGAACAGTCCCGCCAGCCAGAGGTCCCGCCGCCGGGACCGTCCTTCCCGCTTGCCGGGGGCGCCGATCTCCGGGGGCGAATAGAGGCGTTCGAGTCGGCTCATGAGGCAAGGGCCGAGGATCGGGGGACGAGGGTCGAGGGGGGGCTCTCCGGGGCGACGGCTGCCCGGGGAAGGTTCGCTTTTCGCACTTGGATACGCAAGGGCTCAGGGCCTCCCCTGGAGCAGGTAGCGCAGATCGAGCCGCTCGGGCAGGGCCTTCGCGAGGTCCGATGGGTCCCCGTTGAAGACGATGCGGCCGCGCTCCAGGACGGCGATGCGGTCACAGGTGGCCCCGAGGGCGTCCGCGCCGTTGTCGGTAGCGATCAAGGTCAGTTGCCTGCTCCCCCGTTGCTCGTTGAGGACGTGTAGGGTCTCGCGGGCGGAGGCCTGGTCC
>JBAPYD010000672.1:0-4801 GCA_049284555.1 Chromatiaceae bacterium
CCCCCCGGCCGCGCGTGGGGGGCGGCGCCTGCGCGTGATCTCGGATCAGAATCTACCTGACGGGTCGGATCCATGCTGCTCCGGGGTAGGTGCGGAGGGGGGCTCGATCTCCGAGGCCGCAAGCTCCATCCCCTCGCGCGCGGTGGGCGAGAGGTACCAGCCCAGGGGGAAGAGCACCTCGCCCTTGGTCAGATCGATTCGCCGCAACGATGGCACGTCACTGGGCGAGGCCCCGCGCAGCATGCGCCAGGCCATGACCGATTTGCAGATGTTGGCCTCCGCAACGCGCCCGTTCGAGCCCGTGCCGATCGCATTGAAGGCGGCGGAGGCCGGGCCAACCAGGTCCGCGTACCAGGACAGGCCCTCGATTGGCTTATGGAAGTCGGCCGGACATTGGGCGGTGCTCGCGGATTGCTCCTGGGCGGCGGGGGTGCCGATGCCGTTGCGTATCTGGATGGCTTGCGGAATCAGGTACGTCAAGGCCCATTCGCGCAGGTCTGCGTCCCGCCCATCCATGCCGCAGGGATCGCTCGGCTCGAAGAGACAGCGACGAAAGGCGCGCAGGATGTCGTCCGTCGTATGGCCGCCGCTGTTGTCGAAATAGCCGCCGTCGGCGAGATGCCCGTCGTCAACGAGTCTGTCGTCGCTATCAGGGCCTTTGCCGCCGTTGCCTTGGCGGTTCCCGTCAACGGACTTCCCTCCGTCTGCTTTCTTGCGGGTCCCAACCACGCTTCCAATGGCGTTGACGTAGGTGAAACGCGCGGAATTGTGGGCGGCGGTGCTGAGCAGGAGGTCCCGCCCGATCTGCGTGAGCTGATCGCCCGCGGCGGGGAAACTGGCCGGGTCTATTCGGACACTGCTTGCGATGGCCCGCTCGCCGTTCTCGACCCAGGTGCTGTTCAGGAACAGGTAGGGCAGACCCATTTCGCTGGGGGAGGGGCCGACCATCGGCTCCGCGAGCTGGGCGACGTCGAGCTCCAGCGACCGCTCGAACCAGTTGCCGCGACTCATGATGCCGCAGCCCGGCAAGCGGCACCACGAGGTCGGGATCACCCGGGCCAGGATATCCTCGAACAGCCAGCTGGAGACCAGGGGCGTCAGCAGGTTCGCGCCGCCCAGCCCCGCGATGCAGCGATCAGGATGCTTCGGCGAGCGCTTGTCCGGATCGGTCTTGCAGCCGTGCCAGACCGCCGCGCCGACGGAGCCGCCCGAGACACCGGAGATGGAGAAGGTCCGGCCGGCGAAGTCGGGGTCGGACTTCGACAGTTGATCGAGGACCAGGGCGGTCCAATAGGCCGACCGGATCCCGCCGCCCTCGGCCGAGACGAAGTAGATTGGGACCTCCGCGGGCGCTTGGCCGCGCGCGCTTTCGGCATCCCAATCCGTCTTCAGCCCGATGACCCACTCCGCGATCGCCTCGTCCAGGGCGTTTCGACTGTTCAGCCGCTCCTCTTGTGCCGGCCCAGCCCCAGCACTGTCTGACGGGAAGATAAGCCGGTCAGAGCCCAGCAGAACGAGGGCGGTGGCCAACACCAATACGCTGCCGGTGGCGAGCCGCCCGCCATACCCGCTTCTGGGCCACTCGAATTTGTACCGACAATCCTTGCCGGCGGCGTCGCTCGACGACGCCACCCGGAAGTAGACCCAGACGAGGGCGCCCAAGACGACCAGGCCGAGCAGGGCCTGAAAGCCCCACATGAGCCAGAGGGTGCCCGGGCCGGCCGCCCCGGAGGCGGCGGTCCAGATCCGGTGATTGTCGGTCCAGCCCAATCCTCCGAGGGCCCCCATCGCCAGGAACAGGAAGAGGACCCAGGGCACGGACTGACGGAGCGCCGCTTGGGCGATCAGGCCCAGGACGCTGGTCCACAGGGACAGCCCGAGGGCGATGACCGCGAGGGTGAGTGGAATCCAGCCATCCATCGCGAGGTCGATTCCCCGGACCAACTGGAACAGCACCAGGCTCAGGATGGGGAGGAGCAAGGGGGCATCCGGAAGGGCCCAGAGGAAGCGGTAACGGGGACCGGAGAGCTCGCACGGCGCCTCCCCATCGCCCACAACGTCGAAGTAACGGCCCTTACGTTTGTCCCCTGATAGGCGGACCGATTCGGGACCTGAATGCCGTATCCGCCCCTTATCGGAGACCCGGGCGCCCAGCACGAATGTCGCGAGAAGTACCGCCGCGACCCCGAACCAGAAGAGGAGCACCGCCGTGCTCTGGATGCCCGCGCGCATGGCGTCGCGGCTGGCCAGACCACACAGAAGGGCCAGCATCAGGAAGGGTGTCATGCCCAGGAGGCGGGCCCACCACTTGGCAAAGGCATCGCGGCCGTCCGGGGATCGATGCGCCGCGTCGCCCTTGCCGAGACCGAGGACGTCGTCGTCAGGGCGCAGCATTCGAGCCATCACGCGGCTCCAGAGCCAGCAGGCGTAGGCGAACACCCAGACGCCCACCACACTGATGACGATGCCGCCCGCGACCCAGGGCCACCGGCCGGGCGTGTCGATCCCCTCGGCCATCCCCGCCAGCACGTCGCGGCCCTGGTCCATCGCCAGGACGATCGCGGCGAAGAAGACCAGGGTGAACAGGACATAGCGGCTGCGCCACAGGATATCCGCGACGCCGAGTCGCAGCAGCACGCGTTGGCTTGCCCTTGGGTCCGTGCTCAGGCCTCTTCTCGCCTCGACGTTGAACAGATTGAAGAACCAGGTCACGAGCAGCGCGGCGGCCAGCGCGACGCTCGCGCGTGCCAGCCAGACCTTGGCCACCGACGCTTGCGCCGTCAGAGAGTCGGGGGCCGGCGCGATCCCCTGGGACTTGTTGTCGAGCATGCCGATGGCGGTCCAGTTCTCGACGAGATCCGCGATGACCAATGCCAAGACGGCGACCAGGCTCAAGACGTAGACCCAACACAGGGGCCACAGGCGGCTTTCGGTCCTGAAGTCCGCGCGAATCTCGGTGGCCAGTCGGGTAATCAATAGGGCTAGAAATGGGGCATAGAGCAGCACCCACAGGCTGTCCAGCGACAGCAGTCCCTTCGCCCATTCCAGCAGTCCGCGCTCCTCCCAGCTCGCTCGTATGGTCTCCGCAGATGCACTGCCGTTGAAAAACTCGGCGGGGCCCTGCTCGGGGCCGGTGGACAGCATCATGTTGCCAATGAGCAGCAGGATGCCGACCAGGAGGGTGGCCAAGCCGAAGATGCCGAGCAGGGGCGAGTGAGGTGGGGAGGTCCCGCCCTTGTCGCGGGTCTGGGCCCCTGAGGCAGGGCCCGCTGGGCGACAGGGGGTGGTGAGGAAGCCGACGATCCGATTCACGAGGTCCATATCCTTCTCCATGTGCAGCGGTCCAAGCCCGCTGGAGGCGGGGGGCACGGCAGCTACCGAGCGGGCACCTTGGCGGCGGTTACGGTGCCCGCGCAGGCCATAGCTGGCCTGCCTCTCCAAGCATCGGTGTGCTCGATAGGCGATCTGATCAAGCGCCCCTATGGCCCTTGATCGGCTTCCGCACTCGTGGCCGATGTCGGCTGTCCCCGCCGACGGGAATCCACGGTTGGACACCAGTATAGGTCATCGGTTTGGGCAGGCTGGTCCGGCATCGGGGAATCGCCGGTTTACCCCATTTTCCACGCGGACCTGAGGAAACGCTTGTAGATTGCGTTTTCCGTCCGGGCGGGGGATCGCCCGGCGGTTTTGGTGGCGATGAGCCACTGAGAATGGGGCACTTCGAGAGTCGCGCCTCCTCGAAGCGCGAGCTGATCGAATGCCAGGATGGCTTTCGACCAGCATCTCCTCATCGATGGCCCCGCATTTTGCGCCGCTGAAGGCCGTGGAAATACGTGTAGCGCCCGGAATCCAAAACGCTTAGACTGGCGCGCTTTGCCGTGCTGCGGTGTTTCCGGCCTCGGTTCCCTGTGGCGGTGATCGCTGGCTGGTGCCCGGTGGCGGTCGCTGGCCCCGTGGGGCGGCCTCTCGGGTCTGCGGTCGAAGGCGAGGGCCGTCGGTTGGCCGCCTATCGATTGCGCGGTTCCGGCGGGTCAAGCCAACCCCGGTACTCACCCAGTTGAAGCGGTCGTTTCGGGTCACGTGATCCCTGGTATCGATCACCACTGACGCTATAGGTGTTGCCCATGCCCTCCATCACCCTTCCTGACGGTTCGGTCCGCGCCTTCGACGGGCCGGTGACCGTGCATCAGGTTGCCGCGGCGATCGGCCCCGGTCTGGCCAAGGCTGCCCTTGCCGGGCGGGTCGACGGGCGGCTGGTGGATACCTCTTTCGTCATCGACGGGGACGCGTCGCTCGCCATCGTCACCGCGAGGGACGAGGACGACGCCCTGGAGCTGCTGCGGCATGACGCCGCCCATGTGATGGCCCAGGCGGTCCAGGAGCTGTACCCCGGCACCCAGGTCACCATCGGGCCCGCCATCGAGAACGGCTTCTACTACGACTTCGCCCGGGATGAGCCCTTCACCCCCGAGGACCTGGAGCGGATCGAGGCGCGTATGCGCGAGATCGTCAAGCGCGACCTGCCCATCGTGCGTGAGGTCTGGGATCGGGAGCAGGCTAAGGCAACCTTCGGGGGGCTGGGCGAGAGCTACAAGGTCGAGATCATCGACGACATTATCCCCGTCGGCGAAGAGGTCTCGATCTATCGGCAAGGGGACTGGTTCGACGTCTGCCGCGGCCCCCACCTCCCCAGCACGGGCAAGCTGGGGGAGGGCTTCAAGCTGATGAAGGTGGCGGGCGCCTACTGGCGCGGCGACTCCCGCAACCCGATGCTCCAGCGCATCTACGGCACCGCCTGGCG
>JBAPYD010000673.1:0-2722 GCA_049284555.1 Chromatiaceae bacterium
CGGTCACCAGGCGCCGTCCCACCTTGCCTGTGGCGCCGGTCACGAGCACCGGACGGTCAGTGAACCCTTTGATCACTGGCTTCCTTTGGCCCGGCTAGGTCGCGGCGCGGAGCGCCCCTCCCACACCTCCAACAACCACCCTCCCTTTGTGGGAGGCCCGCTCCGCGGGGCGACGACCTCATACCCCCAACCCCAGTCGGCGCCCGAGCCGACGCAGTGCGCCCACCAGCGACACCAGGCCAAAGTGCCCCCAGATCCCGACCCACACCAGCACGCGGAAGGGCAGAGAATGGTCCCCGGACTGGAACTTGCCGAAGAAGCGGGCCATCCCCCGGTGCTTGTGCCACTCCACCGTCACCGGCCGAGCGGTGCTGCAGGCACCCTTGTGGTGGACCACCGCCACGTCCGGGACCAGGTAGATGCCCCAGCCGACCCGGGCGAAGCGAACGAACCAGTCCAGGTCTTCGCAGTGGAGGAAGTAGCCCTCGTCCAGGGGACCCACCTGGTCCAGGGCCGAGCGGCGCACCAGCATGAAGGACCCCGATATCGCCTCCACCGGGACCGGCCGGTCCGGCAGGGGCTGATCGGTCAGGTTGAGCCGGTGCCCGCGGGTCAGCCGCGGCCAGAGCCGATCCAGATGGAGCACCCGCACGAGCCCGATCCAGGGATCCGGGATGGCCCGACGGCTCGCCACCTGCTCGCTCCCGTCCGGGTCGCGGATGACACAGCCCGCCATGCCGGCATCCGGTGTGGCCTCCATGAAGGCCAGCATCCGAGACAGGGTCTCCGGCCCGACGATGCAATCGGGATTGAGAAAGAGCAGGTAGGGGGCCTCGGCCCTGCCGAGCACCCGATTGTTGCCGCCGGCGAAGCCCAGGTTCTCGCCGTTCTCCACCAGCGTGAGCCGGGGGTCGGCCCCGAAGCGGGCCCGAACCGCGTGGATGCTCCCGTCGGTGGAGCCGTTGTCGCTCACCAGAACCTGGGTCCGGACGGGGGAGCTCAGCACCGCCCCCACACAGTCGGCGAGCAGATCCCCGGCATTGAAGTTGACGATGATCACGCTGAGCGCGGGAGCTACGGGGTCTGACGGCTGAGGCGCGGGCGTCATCACCCCGTCGTTGCTCCGGGACTCAGCCACCCACCACCTCCTCGATGGCCCGCCGGGCGGCCGCGAAGCTGAAGTGGTCCTCCCTGACCCGAAGCCCCCCCGACGACAGCCGCCTCCAGAGGGCCTCCTCGGCGCAGAGGCGCAGGATAGCCACCGCGAGTTCGGCCGGCTCGTCGGCGATCAGCGCCGATTCCCCGTCCACCAGATACATCTCCTTTGCCGCCGGGCTCATGACGATGACCGGCACCCCGAAAAGCCACGATCTTATCCACTTCTCTACGGATGGCGCGAACTACTGCAGTTCCTGCCCGGCTGCTTGCCGCAGCAGTGGAGTAAGCCAGCGCGAGGTTCCGTCGAGATCCAAGGAAGCACGGGCAGTGCCTGCGGCACCGGCACCACCCATCGTTTCGCCCCTTTCCCTTAGATGCCGTGCGCGGCGTACAGCCCAGTGTAGGCTCTATGTAAATCGGCGTTAACATCATACTGGGTGACATAGTCCGCGTGGGCAGGATGGCCGTACACGTAGTAGTGAGCGGAGTACGCGTATCGATAGTATGAGTACAGGTAAGCGCTGAACGCCGCAGACTGTGCATAGGTGCCCTCCGGAGCGCTCAGGAAGGCGTCGGTCATCGCGCTAAACGCGTAGGCCGCGTATAAGTACGCGTCGTACCTGAAGGTTTCGTAGCCCCCGGCGTAGAGCGCGGTCCAGTTGTAATAGCTAGCGATCGCATCGTGGATGTTAGCGACAAACAGTTTATCGGCAACCTCCGCCAAGGCGCCATTCCCATCGCCGTCGCCCGGCCGGATACTGAATACGGCCATCTGATCGTCGTTGAAGTTCCTCAAGCCCGGGGTCAGATCGTGGAGGTAGTAGTAGCCATCGCACGCCCCGCCCCACCCCCAGTTGAAGTGGAAGTAGTCACCCTGATAGCCGTCACAGACGAAGGAATGACCTCCTGTACCGTACCCCACTTACAGAACCGGGCGCGCTGATTCGAGATCTGCTCGAAGCTTCTGAATCCTCTCACTTGAGCCGTAGTTCGCACGAACCACAATATCGTCGGCACTATACCGAAGGTGATTAGCTCGATGGCTCAGCTGACCCCAGCCTCGGCCATGCGCAGCCACCGCTCCGGGCAAGGCGCGGTGCGCACGCATGTGTGCGCGAATCGGCCGATCAATGAGGCCAAGTCGAAGCGACGGTTGACGCGGTACTGCACCTCGGCGAGATAGCGGTGGCGGTATTTGTCGAAATCGAAATGGTGGTAGGTGCCAGTGATGGCGGTCTTGGCCTTCGAGATGAAGGTGTTGACCCAACGGAACGGCTCCAGATCGCTTGATTTCTGGTCACCGACGATGATCGCCCCGTGCGCAGCGACCTCGGCACCGGCCGCGCTGAAGCTGGCCAGGCCATCGGTGACCAGATGCGCCTCGGGGTGAAGGGCCGACTTCGCCCAGGCGGAAAAGGCTGCGCCGCTACAGTCGGGGATCGCGTCGAAGCGCACGTGCCCTGGGTGGCCCTCCTCGTTGAGCTCGACGGCGGCCATGAACGGTGCCTTGTTCTCGGAGCCGCGACCGGGTTTGCCGGCATGCTCACCGCCGAGCACCGCGTCA